>JAFADT010000761.1 GCA_023424585.1 Pseudomonadota bacterium | reverse complement strand
CGTCAGCGCGCCTTCTTCTTGGCCGGGACGACCTGGAACCTCGACTGGACGTACTCGATAGTGCCCAGCTCCTTGCCATAGGCGGAGCTCGGCTCATCCACATAGGACGTGATGCGGATGACCCGGCCCTTCCGGGGCAGGTGGTAGGCCAGGATGGAGCCGCCCCAATCCTTGAGGTCCTTCGTGGTCAGCCCGGGTTTGCCTTTGGGCGCGATGAGCCCCGCGTTGGCGTAGAGCTCGATGGCCTTCGCGAGGGGGACCTCCAGGGCGTCCCTCTCGAGCGTCAGGCCTGACTTGTCACAGCGGTAGACGGCGGTGTTGACCACCGAGTCCCCGGTGCCCACGAGCACCAGGTGGTAGCCCTCCGGATTCTTGAAGAGGGCGGCCTCATAGGCCGTGAAGGAATCATTCCCCACGGCCATGTAGCCATTGGGCACGTCGCGGACCGTCCATTCCTGCCCCACGGCCTCCTCGGCGAAGTACATCGCGGAGTTGTCCACCGAATCGTCCTTCGACGCGGACGCCACGGCCGTCTTGAGGTGTGCCGCCAGGTGCTGGAGCGCGGTCTCGATGTTCGTGGTGGCACAACCCGCGCTCGCCGCCGGCTTCGCGGGAGGGGCCGCAGCCAGGGCCAGGACGACGACAGCCTTCAAGAGCATCACGGCGGAGTCCTTTCAGGGGGCGGAAGGAGGGCCCGCCCGGCTCCGGCGGACTCTACTGCCCCAGGCGGCTTCAATGCGGCCGCCCAAGCGCTTCCGGGCCTCCAGGACGCTGACATGCAGGCCGGCCCGCACGACCTCCCGGACGCCTCGTCGCCTCGGCTGGGGACGAAGCACGCGAGGCGGGGGTGCCCCCTGGGATGGCCTTCACCCCTGGCGGAGCACCAGCAGCCGCACCTCCGTCATGTCCTCCATCGCGTACTTCACGCCCTCGCGCCCCAGCCCGGACCCCTTCACGCCACCGTAGGGCATGGTGTCGACCCGGAAGCTGGGCACGTCACCGACGACAACTCCGCCCACCTCCAACTCGTCCCAGGCCCGCATCGCCCGGGACAGGTCCTGCGTGAAGAGCCCTGCCTGGAGGCCGTAGCCGCTGGCGTTCACGTGACGCAGGGCTTCGTCGAAGTCGCGGAACGACTGGAGCACCACGACCGGGCCGAAGGCCTCCTCCGCGCACAGCGCCGCGTCTTCGGGCACGCCCTCCAGCACGGTGGCGTCGAGCAGCGCGCCGCGCCGCCCTCCTCCCGTCAGCACCCGGGCCCCTCGCTCCACGGCCTGCTGAATCCACCCCTCCAGCCGCCGCGCCGCGGGCTCGTCAATCATCGGCCCGAGCGTGGTGGCTGCATCCCGGGGGTTGCCCGCGCGCAGGGCCTTCGCCCGCGCGACAAGCCGCTCCCGCAGGCCGTCGTACAGCGACTCATGCGCGAACACGCGCTGCACCGAGATGCAGCTCTGCCCCGCCTGGAAGAAGGCGCCCTGCGCGATGCGATCCGCGACGAAGTCCAGGCGCCCGGCCTGATCCGCGTCCACCACGCAGGCCGCGTTGCCGCCCAGCTCCAGCACCACCTTCTTGCGGCCCGCGCGCGCCTTCAGGTCCCAGCCCACCTTCTCCGAACCCGTGAACGACAGGAGCTTCAACCGGTCGTCCTCGATGAAGGGGCCCACGTCCTCCAGGCGCGTGGGCAACACGGAGAAGGCGCCTTCGGGCAGGGCCGTCTCCGCGAGCACCTCCGCCATGAGCAGCGCGCTCACCGGCGTGCGGTCCGACGGCTTGAGCACGAAGGGGCAGCCCGCGGCGATGGCCGGCGCCACCTTGTGCGCCACCAGGTTGAGCGGGAAGTTGAACGGCGTGATGAACGAGCACGGGCCCACCGGCACCCGCTGCGTGAAGCCCCGGTAGCCCGCGGCGCGCGGTGACACCTCCAGGTTGAGGACCTCGCCGCCTCCGCGCACCGCCTCCTCGGCCGCGGCCTTGAAGGTCTCGATGAGGCGGGAGACCTCCGCCCGCGCGTCGCGCAGCGGCTTGCCCGCCTCGACGCAGAGGGCGAGCGCGAACGCCTCCGCCCGCTCCTGGAAGCGGCGCACGCAGTGCTCCAGCACCTGCTGCCGGGCGTAGGGCGCCAGCTTGCGCATCGGCTCCGAGGCTCGCACCGCCGCGGCGATGGCCTCCTCCACGGCGGCCGCGTCCGCGACGGCCACGTGCGCGACGACCTCTCCCGAATACTTGTCGGTGACGGCCAACTCCGCGTTGGGCTGCCTCGGGCGGTTGGCCAGATAGTATGGGTAGCGCTCAGCCAGCATGGGGGTCCTCGCTTTCAGATGTCTGCCCATGGCTCACGACTCCACCAGGGGTCCGGCACCGAGCGCCCGCGCGGTGTCCGTGTAATCAATGGGCAGGTCGATGACGTGCACGCCGCCCGACTCCAGGCAGCGCGCGAGCGTGGCGCCGAACTCGGTGGCGCTCACCGGGCGGTGGCCGCGTGCGCCGTAGGCCTCCGCGTAGCGGACGAAGTCCGGGTTGCCCAACTTCATGCCGAACTCGGGCAGGCCCATCTCCTCCTGCTTCCAACGGATCATCCCGAAGCCGTCGTCGCGCACCACGACCACGGTCAGGTCGAGCTTCAGGCGCACCGCCGTCTCCAGCTCCTGCGAGTTCATCATGAACCCGCCGTCACCGCAGACGGCGACCACCTTGCGTCGGGGGTGGACGAGCTTCGCGGCGATGGCGGACGGCAGGCCCGCGCCCATCGTCGCGAGCGCGTTGTCGAGCAGCAGCGTGTTGGGCCGGCGGCAGCGGTAGTAGCGGGCGAACCACAACTTGTACATGCCGTTGTCCAGGCACACGACGCCGTCGTCCGGCATGGCGCGGCGCACCTCCGCGACGAGCCGCGCGGGGTAGAGGGGGAAACGGTCGTCCCCGGCGCCGCTCACGAACTGCGCGTCCAGCCCCGCTCGCGCCCGCTCGAAGGGCGTGAAGTCCCAGTGCGAGCGCGGCCCCACGCCCTCCGCGATGCGCCACACGGCGTTGGCCAGGTCTCCCGTCACCTGCACCTGCGGGAAGTACACGGGGTCGACCTCCGCCGAGGAGAAGTTCAGGTGGATGACCGTGCGGCGGCCGTCGCGCATGACGAACGGGGGCTTCTCGATGACGTCATGGCCCACGTTGAGGATGCAGTCCGAGGCCTCGATGGCGCGGTGGACGAAGTCGCCGTCGGACAGCGCCGCGGTGCCCATCCACAGCGGGTGCGTTTCATCCACCACGCCCTTGCCCATCTGCGTGCTGAAGAAGGGCAGCCCCACGCGGTCCACGAAGGCGCGGAGCATCTCCGACGTCAGCTTGCGGTTGGCCCCCGCGCCAATCATCAGCAGCGGACGGCGGGCCGCGGCGAGCGCCTCCACCGCCTGCGCGATGGACGCCTCGTCCGCCACCGGCCTTCGAAGGACACCCGGCGACAGGGGCATGGCCTCGGTGGACTCGCGCGCCACGTCCTCGGGCAGCTCCAGGTGGGTGGCGCCGGGGCGCTCCTCCTCCGCGCGGCGGAAGGCCTCGCGGACCGCCGAGGGCACGTGCTCCGCGGAGACGAGCGTGCGGGTGGACTTGGTGAGCGGCCGCATCATCCCGACGACGTCAACAATCTGGAAGTGCCCCTGCTTGCTGACCTTGATGGGCTTCTGGCCGGTGAGCATCACCATGGGCATCGCGCCAAGCTGCGCGTACGCGGCGGCGGTGACCAGGTTGGTGGCCCCCGGCCCCAGCGTCGCCAGACACACGCCCGCGCGCCCGGTGAGCCTGCCTTGCGTGGCGGCCATGAACCCGGCCGCCTGCTCGTGGCGCGTGACGACGAGGCGCATGCCCGCGGCGCGCATGGCCTCGACGAGGTCCAGGTTCTCCTCGCCGGGAAGCCCGTAGACACAGCGCACGCCCTCCGCTTCGAGCGCCTTCACGAACAGCTCCGATGCCTTCATGGGTGCCTCTCCTCCGGTGACACGGAAGATGTACCCGAGGGCTTCGATGCGTACATTCGTCTGTTTTCATCGGCTCGATAGATGGCATCTATGATGGCGCCATGGAGCTCCGACACCTCCGCTACTTCTCGGCCGTCGCAGACGCGCTGCACTTCGGGCGCGCCGCGAGGCGGCTGCACGTCTCCCAGCCCACGCTGTCGCATCAAATCCACCAGCTGGAGGAGGAGGTCGGCACGCCCCTCTTCGAGCGGGCCCGCACCGGGGTGCGGCTCACGCAGGCGGGGGAGCTGTTCCGCACCTATGCCTCCCGCGCGCTGGAGGACGTGAACGCGGGCGTGTCCGCGGTGGGCGCGCTGCGGGGGCTCGCCACGGGGGCGCTGCGCGTGGGCTATCCCCCGAGCATGCGCGGCCTCGTGGTACCGGCGTTGACGGCGGTGCTCCGCAGGCACCCCAGGCTGGCGCTGAGCGCGCAGGAGGCCGTGGTCCGGAAGCTGGAGCGGCAGCTGGCGGCGGGAAGGCTGGACGTGGGCCTCGGCTATGCCCCCGCGCGCCTTCCGGACCTGGACACGGAGCCCGTCTTCGACAGCCGGCTGGCGCTCGTCGTCGCACGCGGCCATGCGCTGGCGGGCGCGGAGTCCGTGGGCGTGAAGCAGTTGGCGGAGGAGCCCTTCGCGCTGCTGTCCCGCGGCCTGCGGGTGCGCGCCCGCGTGGACGCGCACTTCGCGGCGATGCGGTTCGCGCCTCGCGTGGCGCTCGAGTCGAACGCGGTGGCCACCGTGCTGGCCATCGTCCGCGCGGGCCTCGCCGTCACGGTGCTGCCCGCGCCGCGCCTCGCGGACGCGGAGCGGCTGGTGGTGAAGCGGCTGTCCCCCGCGCCCCGGTCGGAGCTGGCGGCGCTCCTCTGGCGCAAGGGCGCCCCCCGCACGCCCGCGGCGGAGCTGTTCGCGGCGGAGGTCCGCGCGCGGGCGAGGGAGGACGCGGGCTGAAGCCCACCGAGGCTCAGCCCCAGGGCCGCAGCCAGAGCACCCACCCCGCCAACCCCAGTTGCACGGCCAGGGTCAGCACCGCGCCGAACGCCTGGACGGGGCTCCCACGGAGCATCCCGAACGCATGCGCCAGACGCGCGACGAGCAGCGCGCCGCCGAAGACATGGAGCGCCGTCGGGTTTCCACCGCCCAGCTCGGCCAACAGCAGCAGGATGAGCGTCAGGGGAACCTGCTCGATGTTGTTGCCATGCGCGCGGATGGCGGCACTCAGGCCGGCATGTCCTCCGTCTCCACGGAACACCTTGTGCTGGGTGCGCACGCGGCTGACGTTGGCGGAGAGCCCCACCGTGAGGAAGGCATTGAGCGCGGCATAGAGCGACGTCACGGAGACCAGGGAGAGCGTGCCGAGCAGGGGGTTCGTCAAAGCGAGGGCCTCCGACCGCGAGAAGGTTGAGCGGGCGGTCACGATTCTCGCATGACCTCGGGCGGTGCGCCTGGCGGCGGACGCGAGCTGGCGTGCGCCGTTCTTCGCGATGACCCAGCGTCATCCCCTGCCCGAATCATCAGCGCGCCGGGGACCATATCGTCCAGCAGACTCCCCGGTCGCAGCCCGCATTCCAGGGGCCGCACCTCCTCCACCGATGAGTGGAGGGC
>JAFADT010000987.1 GCA_023424585.1 Pseudomonadota bacterium | reverse complement strand
TTCACCACGCGCGTGCCGTCGGGCTGGACGGGCAGCCCCAGCGTCTCCACGAACAGGCGGTAGCTCTCCTCCAGGCGGCGGTGCAGCGCGCCGAAGGTCTGGTGCGCGGTGCCGGGCATGTCCTCGGTGTAGGTGAAGTACCAGCGCAGCTCGTCCAGGCGGGCGTAGAAGTGGTCCACCACCGCCTGCTCCTGCTCGGTGAGGTGGATGAGCTGGGCGAAGGCGCCGTCCGCGTAGCGCGAGGCCACCGTCTCCACCAGCGGGTCGCGGCTGCGCAGGCGGGAGAAGAGGAGGAACATCTCGTCCCGGCGCGCGGCCAGCCGGCGCATGATGCCCGCGGCGTCGAGGGCGAGCAGGTTGCGCACGCGCGCGGAGGTTTCTTCGGCCTTCTTGCGGCGAGCCATGGTGCGACACAGCCTACCGTCAGTGGCACCCCTCCACGCCAGGGGCTGCCCTCTCCGTGGGGCGCCGGGCGGCCGGGCCCATGTCGGCCCCACGGCGATGCGGCGCGGCGGGAGAGCGGTTGTTACGGTGGGGCCACCATGGTGCTCAAGATCGTCCAGGCGGGGGAGCCGGTGCTGCGCCAGCGCGCGCGGGAGCTGACCCCGGAAGAAATCGGCAGCGAGGACACGCGGCGGCTCATCCAGCTGATGCGCGACACGATGCGCGACGCGCCCGGCGTGGGGCTCGCGGCACCCCAGGTGGGCGTGGGGCTGCGGCTGGTGGTCATCGAGGACCGCGCGGAGTACCAGGCCGCCGCGTCGCCCGCGGACCTGGCGCTCCGGGAGCGGGCGCCGGTGGCCTTCCACGTCCTCATCAACCCCAGGCTGGTGGTGGAGGACCCCACGCCCATGGAGTTCCACGAGGGCTGCCTGAGCGTGAACGGGCTGGCGGCGCTGGTGGCCCGGGCGCGCGGCGTGCGCGTGGAGGCGCTGGACGAGCACGGGCGGCCGGTGACGGTGTCCGCGCGCGGCTGGTACGCGCGCATCCTCCAGCACGAGCTGGACCACCTGGACGGCACGCTCTACGTGGACCGCATGGAGACGCGCAGCCTCACGACGCAGGAGAACCACCGCCGGCACTGGCTGGGCAGGAGCACGGCCCAGGTGCGCACGGCGCTGGGACTGCCGGAGCAGCCCCCCTCGACTCCCCGAAAGGACCCGACATGAGCAGCAAGCTGTTCACCCCCTTGAAGCTGCGGGACATCACCTTGCGCAACCGCGTGGTGGTGTCTCCCATGTGCCAGTACTCGAGCGACGACGGCTTCGCGAACGAGTGGCACGTGGTGCACCTGGGCAGCCGCGCGGTGGGCGGCGCGGGGCTGGTGCTGACGGAGGCCACGGCGGTGGAGCCGGAGGGCCGCATCTCGCCGCAGGACCTGGGGCTGTGGAAGGACGCGCACGTGGAGCAGCTGGCGCGCATCAACCGGTTCATGCACCAGAACGGCGCCGCGTCCGGCGTCCAGCTGGCACACGCGGGCCGCAAGGCGTCCACGCCCCGGCCGTGGGACGCGGGCAAGCGCGTGGAGCCGGAGCACGGCGGCTGGCAGGTGCTGGGGCCCACGACGGAGGCGTTCGAGGAGGGCTACCCGGTGCCCACGGCGCTGGACGAGGCGGGCATCCAGCGCATCGTGAAGGCGTTCGCGGACGCGGCCGTGCGGGCGAAGGCGGCGGGGTTCCAGGTCATCGAGCTGCACGCGGCGCACGGCTACCTGCTGCACGAGTTCCTGTCGCCGCTGTCGAACAAGCGGACGGACCGGTACGGCGGGACGTTCGAGAACCGGACGCGCTTCGCGCTGGAGGTGACGCGGGCCGTGCGCGCGAAGTGGCCGGAGTCGCTCCCGCTCTTCATGCGCGTCTCCGCCACGGACTGGGTGGAGGGAGGCTGGGCGCCGGAGGACTCCGTGGCGCTGGCGCGGCTGGTGGCGAAGGAGGGCGTGGACCTGCTGGATTGCTCGTCCGGCGGCGTGGTGCCGTCCGCGAAGATTCCGGTGGGGCCGGGCTACCAGACGCACCTGGCGGAGCGGGTGCGCAAGGAGACCGGCCTGCTGACGGGCGCGGTGGGGATGATCCGCTCCGCGTACCAGGCCGAGCACATCCTGGCCTCGGGGCAGGCGGACGTCGTCTTCCTGGCGCGGGAGCTGCTGAGGGATCCGTACTGGCCGCTGCGCGCGGCGAAGGAGCTGCGCTCGGACGTGCTGTGGCCGCACCAGTACGAGCGCGCGAAGAACTGATCGGCGTAGGCTCCCGCGCATGCTGACCGAGGTGCAGGCGGGCCCCTATACCGTGCGCGGCGTGTCCGTGGGCGGCGTGTATACGTCGCTCCTGGTGCCGGAGCTGGGGGTGCTGCTCGACGCGGGCATCCCCATCCGCTCCTTCGCCACCACGGACCGCATCTTCCTCAGCCACGGGCACGCGGACCATGCGAGCGCGTTGGGCTCGCTGCTGGGCATCCGCGCGCTCGTGGGGAGGGGGCCGCCGTTCATCTACCTGCCGGCGGAGATCGAAGCGCCGGTGCAGGAGGCGCTCGCGGCGCTGGGGCGCCTGCACCGGATGAAGTCGGAGATCCGCACCGTCCCGCTGCGCCCCGGCGACACCGTGAAGGTGCAGCAGGACGTGTGGGTCCGCGCCTTCCGCACGCACCACCCCGTGCCGTCGCTGGGGTACCAGTTCCTGCGCCGCGTCTCGAAGCTCAAGGCCGGGTTCCGTGAGCTGCCGCCCGCGGAGATCGGCCGTCGCCGCAGGGCCGGCGAGCCCCTGTTCGACGAGGTCGAGCGCCTGGAGCTGGCCTACTGCACCGACACGCTCTCCAACGTGCTGGAGCGCCAGCCGTCGCTGTTCGACAGCCGGGTGCTCATCCTCGAATGCACGTTCATCGACGCGGAGCGCACCGTGCGCGACGCGCAGGAGCGGGCCCACATCCACCTGGAGGAGATCGCCTCCCTGGCGGACCGCTTCCAGAACGAGGCGCTGGTCCTGATGCACTTCAGTCAGGCTTACAGCCCCGCGCAGGTCCACGCGACGCTCCAGGCCCGGCTGCCCGCGTCGCTGCTCGAGCGCGTGCGAGTCTTCGCGCCTGACGCCGGCCGCTGGTTCGGTTGACCCGGGGGCCGGCCGGCCTGGAGGCTGCCATGACGTCCTCATCCCCGCGTCACGTCCTCATCGCCGGTGCTGGCATTGGAGGCCTGACGCTGGCCTGCGCCCTCCAGCGCGCGGGCCTCCGCGCCACCGTGTTCGAGCGCGCCGATGCCCTGCGTCCCGTGGGCGCGGGCCTCATCGTGCAGATGAACGCCTCGGTCGCGCTGCGCCGCATCGGCCTGTGTGACGCGGTGGTCGCGGAGGGCGAGCGCGCCGAGCGGACCGTCATCCTCGATCCCACCGGAGCCCCCATCACCCGCGTGGACGCGCGGTCGCTCCAGGCGGAGCTGGATGCTCCGACGGTGGCCCTCCACCGCGCCCGCCTCCAGGCCGTCCTCCGCGCCCACGCGGGCCCGGAGGACGCCGTGCGGCTGGGCGTCGCCGTGACGGGCTTCCAGGATGACGGCGAGCGCGTCACGGTGACGTTGTCGGATGGCGGCACCCTCACGGGCGATGTCCTGGTGGGCGCGGATGGGCTGCGCTCCTCCGTGCGGACCGGCCTGCTGGGAGCGCGGCCCACCCGCTACTCCGGCTACACCAGCTGGCGCGGTGTCTGCGCGGGCGCGGAGCTGGTGCAGGCGGGCCACTTCACCGAGACATGGGGCCGGGGCGCGCGCTTCGGCGTCGTGCCCATCGGGCATGGCGAGGTGTACTGGTACGCCACGCTGAACGCGCCCGCGGGCGCGGAGGATGCGCCGGGACAGACGCTCGCTGTCCTCCAGGAGCGCTTCAAGGGATGGCACGCGCCCATCGCGCGGCTGCTCGCGGCGACGTCGCCCGAGCGCGTCCTGCGCACGGACATCCACGACCGTCCGCCGGTGCGGCGCTGGAGCCGGGGCCGGGTGACGCTGCTGGGGGACGCCGCGCACCCGATGACGCCGAACCTGGGGCAGGGCGGGTGTCAGGCCATCGAAGATGGCGTCGTGCTGGGAGAGTGTCTCGCGGCGCCAGGGCGCGTGGAGGACGCGCTGCGGGCCTACGAGGCCCGCCGGGTGAAACGCGCCAACACGCTGGTCGTTCGCTCACTTCAGGTGGGACGCGTGGCTCAATGGGAAAGTGGACTCGCGTGCTTTGTCCGCGATGCGCTATTCCGCCGGGTTCCTGAGTCGACCGCGCGACGGCAGCTACGGACGCTTGTCCAGGACACGCGCTGAGGCGAGCTCAGTAGAGTTTGTCTTTGCCAGGGGCGCGCTGTCGGGGCCCTGGCGGGGGAACACATGCAGACGAAACCGAAGCGGCTTGCCGCCCTCGTCCTCGTGTCCACGTCCGCGTGTCAGCGCACCGAGCCGCAGGCCGCCACGGCAGGACCTCCCGCGACGCCGCCGTCCCTCGCCGTCGTGCCTCCGGATGCCGGGACCGCCGAAGGCGCCGCCGAGGTCAACGCGCGCATCCAGAAGGTCCTCGGAGATCCCTCGAAGTATGAACAGACCTTCACGGCGTTCCAGAAGGCGGTGGCCGCGCACGACGTGAGGGCCGTCGCCGCCCTGGTGGCGTATCCCTTCACCGCGAACGTGGGCGGCAGGAAGGTGAAGCTGCCGGATGCCGCTGCGTTCATGCGGCACTACGAGGCCATCGTCACGCCCGACATCGCCAGGGTCATCACGCGGCAGCGCTACGCGGACCTCTTCGTCAATGCGGATGGCGTGATGTTCGGCCAGGGTGAGGCCTGGCTCAACGGCGTCTGCAAGGACGCCGGATGCAAGGAGTTCGATGTCCGGGTGATCGCCATCCAGTCATCGAGGTGAAACGGACGGCTACCAGAACTTCCACCAGGGGCGTCGGGGGGCCACCGGGGCAGTGGCCACGGTCACCGGAGCGGCGGGAGGCGGTGGGACGAACGGTACCGACGTCGACCATTCCGACATCGCTTCGGGCGAGAGCACGATGAGGGTTGGGGTGAAACGCACGTCCTTGGGATCCGAGCCCCGGTTCAGCAAGCCATTGAGGGCTCGGACCGTCGCTCCGGAGTTGGAGATGTGGACCAATTGTTCGCGCGTGAGGCGGGTCTTCCCCTGGAAGGCCTCCTCAGCCAGCTGAACGGCCTCGCGCCACAGCGGCTCCTCCGCCAACAATATTGTCCGCTGGATCATCGGGGGATTGGCGGTGAACTCGGCCGAGATCGGCGCCATCGCGCCCAACCGCTTCAGCATGGGCTCGCCAAAGGCCAGGGGCAGATACGCGTCGAGCTTCTCCGCCTCCAATCGGGTCGCGCCCTGCTCCTGGAAAAGGGCAATCGGATCATCGTCCTCGGAGAGCCCGAGCCAGGTCGCGACCGCGCGGCTCACGTCCACGCCGCCCTGGAGCGTCAGGAACAACCTTCGACTGAGGAACCCCGGAGCGCTTGGCCAGGAGGCCTTGTCGAGCCGGTCCGCCAGCGCCTGCCAGGGTTCGTTGTCGAGCAGCACCTCCAATGAAAGCCGGGCTCCATCCATCTGGCAGTAATAGACGCGCACCCAATGCGTGCCGGAGGGGAGGGGGAGCGACTTGATGGCCTCCTCGAGCGTCGCGATCCACGGCTCCTCGTGACTCGGGGCGGTGCCATCACCGCGACTCACGATGTCGCCGAGGATGACCTTCCTGTCGATGCCGCCGACGCGCCACGTCTCCACGGTGACGTGATCATCGGGAGGCAGGAGGAAGGTGGACAGGAGGACGTGGAGACTTCCTCGCGTGAAGTTCTGGAGCCCGTCCTCCCATGCCTCCTGTTCCGTCGGGCCGAAGCCTCCCGCGGATTCGATGACCCACCGGCCCGTCCAGGGCTCCAGGACGACATCGAGCTGCCGCAGACAGAGGTCAGGCTCGGTTCGCGTGGCGATGATCTGGGCTTGAAGACGGGGACCTCCGGGCTCCACGCGGAGCCAGCCGTCTTCCTCCTGGAATGGCACACCGTGGGCGCGGAGGAGCTCTCCCAGGGGTTCGTTCGCGGACGTGGGCGTCATGGAATCCTCAGGACCGCGTGACCGACTCGAGGAACGGCAGCACGTGCGGCAGCACCTTGGGCGCCTTCGCCCAGGCGCCGCCGTGGTCGGCGTTCTCGATGGTCGCGAACGCCGCGCCGGCCCGCTGCGCCACGGCCTTCATGGAGTCGTGGTACGGATCCAGCGCGCCGCAATAGAGCAGCCCCGGCTTGCCGGCTTGCACCAGCGCCTCATCCAGGCCCGCCGACGTCTCACAGGCCTCCAGGCACAGCCGGAGCGCCTCCAGGTCTCCCGCGTCGATGGCCTCCGCCAGCTCCGGCGCGCGCCGTGCCCCCATGATGAGCACCTGGAACCAGTCCGGGAGCGTGCCGGGCTTGAGCTGCTTCTCCAGGGCCGCGTATGCCACGGGCAGGCCCACCACCGGATCCCAGCCGCCCACGACGTAGGACGCCAGCCGCTCCGGCGCGAGGGACGCGAGGCCACACACCGTCCAGCCTCCCATCGAGTAGCCCCACGCATGCGCCCGGTCGATGGAGAGCGTGTCGAGCACCGACAGCGCGTCCTCCACCCGGTGCCGGAGCCGATAGGCCTCCAGGTCGTGCGGCGTGTCGCTCTGGCCGTGCCCCAGCGAGTCGAACGTCACCACCGTGTACTGGTCCGTCAGCGCGGGCAGGTACCCCTTGAGCCCCCAGTGCGCGCCCACCTGGAGCAGGCCATGCAGGAGCAGCAGCGGCGGGCCCCTGCCCTGGACCTCGTAGTGGATGCGGCGGCCGGACTTCGTCGCGAAAGGCATGGAGAGGCTCCTTACAGGCCCGCGACCTTCGCTGCGCTGGACACCGTGAAGCCGAAGGTCACCGCCTCACGGGCGCGCGGCGGCACGTTCAGCTCGAAGCGCACGATGCCCTCGTCGCTCACCTTGGCGGGCGCGGGCTTCGTGGCGTCCTTGAGCAGCGCCACCTCCACGGCCTCCACCTCCGACACCGGCATGCGCTCCTCCACCGCGAGCGCCGCGGGCTTCGCGCCCATGTTGGAGACGAACAGCTTCACCTTCTGCGTGCGCGTGCGCCGGCCGGTGATGCGGGCCGTCTCCTCGCCCACGTCCACCTGCCGCGACACGCGCAGCGAGTCCTCGCTGCCGAAGCCCAGCTTCACGCGCTCGCCTCGACCCGCGAACTTGAGCTGCGCGCGGCCCACGTAGCCGTGGTTGCGCACCAGGTCCACCGGACCCGCGAGCAGCACCGCCGGCCCCGTGTTGTCGAAGCGCGCCACGCGGTGCACCAGCGGCGACTGCTCCGGGCAGGCCACCAGCTCCGACGTGGCGGGGGAGGTGAAGGCGAACAGCGCCACGCGGTGGGCCTCGCCATCCGACGGCACCGTGGCCTTGTGCGGCGCGGACAGCGTCACCGGCTCGCCGCCGTCGTCCATGCCCGGCAGCGCGTCCGCCGCCTTCGGGGTCCCCGCCTCGCCCGTCTCCTGGAGCGACTCCTCGCGGAGGGAGACGTCCACCACCTGCTTCTCGCGCTGTGTCTTGTCCCGCAGGTAGAGCCAGTCCTCGGTGAGCCTGGGCGGCGTGGCCCCCAGCGTGGGCCGCGCCGTGGAGAAGGCCAGCGTCACGTCCTTCCAGGGCTCGCCGGTGTTCTGCCAGACCACCGCCTCGCACTCCAACGTGACCAAGGACGCCGCCTCCGCGAGGCCCAGCACCGCGCGGTAGGCCGGGCGCCAGGCGGCGCAGGGCACCAGGTAGGTGAGCGTCAGCGTCGCCTCGCCGCCCGCCGCGTGGCTCACGTCCAGCTCCGCGCGCACGTCCACCGTGGGCTCCGGCGCCTCCGTGCGCGACAGCACGTCGCGGCGCTCCTGGAGGTGCTGGCGCTCCAGCCGGCCCAGGTCGCGGCGGGCCTGCCGCAGCTGCTCGTCCGCGGCGGTCTGCTCCTGGCGGATGGTGGCGAGCTGCTCCTTCCACCGCGAGGGCTCCGCCTCGCCAGCGCCGGTGCGCTCGGCGATGGCGCGGAGGATGTCCCGGCGCACGGTCTCCAGCAGGCCGTGCTTCGCCTCCAGGCGCCGCACCTCCGTCTGGGCGCGCGCCAGCACCTGCTCGCGCTCGAAGGCGCGGCGGGCCAGCTCCGAGTGGTGCTCGCGCAGCGCTTCCGGCAGCACCGCGCGCAAGGAGCGGCGCAGGCTGGCCTGGGTCACCAGGCCGCCGGTGAGCTTCGCCTGGAGCGAGCGGTCCACCGCCACCGCCGGCAGTCCGTCCACCACGAGCCGGCAGGGGCCCGGCGGCAGGGTCACCGTGCCGCTGCGCTCGACGAGGGCGCGGTCCTCCAGGACCGTCACCTTGACCAGGGGCAACAGAATGGAAGTGCGCATCACGTCCTCCGGTTCCCGCCGCTCAGCATCTTGCTGGCGGGCAGCTTCACGACCCACGTCGCCTTCATCGAGCGCTTCTCTCCGGCGGGGACGCTCACGCGCCACACCCGCTCGCCCTCCACCGCGTCCTCACCCGGCAGCGGCGTGGGCTTCTGCCACGGGGGCACCACCTCCGCCTCCTCCACCTTGATGTCCTTCTGGGAGTCGGGGACCGCGCTGACGCGCTCGGAGATGGCGATGGTCGCGGGGCGGGAGAGGTGGTTGGCCACCTCCACGGAGACATGGTGCGTGAGCACGGTGCCGTTGCCGAAGAGGCCGCCCGAGGCCTCGTCGAAGCGGGTGTTGCGCGCCACCTGGAGCGCCTCCTCCACGCCCAGTCCCAGCCGCTGCGTCTCGCCCGGCCCCAGCGTGGGCAGGGGCGACGTCATCAGGAACTCGTCGCCGAGCGTCACGTCCACCGGCCCCGCGAGCAGCGGGTGCGGCGAGGCGTTGTCCAGGCGCACCGTGCGGAAGACGCGCGGCTCCACCGACGGCACGCAGACGTACTCGGCCCGCAGGCTCAGCGGCACCGTCAGCATGGGCACGGTGTGCCACGCGCCATCGGAGGGCACGTCCGCGAGCGCCTCCGCGTCGAAGCGCGCATCGAAGTGGCGGGCGGAGTCGCGCGGAGGCATGGACCAGGTGGGGGGCGTCACGCTGTTCACGGACTCGGCGAAGGTGAAGGCCTGGGCCTCCAGGCGCACCACCTCCACCTGCACGTTCACGGAGGTGATGGACAGCATCGCCTGGGAGACGAGCGCGGAGCGGGGCCGCAGCCTGCCGCGCTGTCCCGGGGCGGCCGCGGAGGCCAGCGTCAGCGAGTCGTAGTCGAACAGGCCCTCCGCCGGCTCCAGCCCCGCCGCGCGGCGAAGCCCGTCGCCGCCGGAGCCTTCGTCGTCCGCGAGGTCCGCCATCGGAGCGTCATCGAGCTCCTCCTCCATGGCCCTGCGCTTCTTGCTGCGCAGGCGCTCCATGCCGCCACCGCCGCGGGCCGAGGGGCGGCTCGCAGCGGGGATGGCTTCGTCGCCGGTGATGCTGCGACGGGACATCGAGGGACGGGCTCCGCCCAGGAAGCCTCCCGAGGACTTGGGGGCCGCCATGGGCGGCGGCATCGGAGGAGGGGCGGACACGCTGGGCGCCGCTCCGGGGGCGCCTCCGAACGAGGCCCGGTCCTTGAAGGACTCGAGCTCCGCGGATGCGCCGTCCGCTTCTTTCAGCACGGGCTCCGGCATCGGAGGGGGCGGGGGCTTGGGCGGGGTGAGCTCCGGGCGGGCCCTGTACAGGGTGTCGTAGCCCGCGAACAGCTCCTCCAGGCCCGGCGCGGGCTCACGCCAGCCGGAGCGCGCGGGCGGGGGCTGGCTGCGGCCGATGCGCAGCGACTTCAGCTCCGGCACCTCCGCGCGCCGCTCCAGGCTCGCGGTGGAGACCGCCAGCCGCACGCCGGCCCAGTCCTCGCCGGTCCGCTGGATGACGGCGGCGCGCATGCGCAGCGTGCCTTCCTCCAGCGTGCGAGGGAGGCGCAGGTCATAGGTGGGCACCCAGCGCGCGCCGGCCACCGCGTACTCCAGCACCAGCCGTGCGTCCGTGTCCGCCGCGACGGGTCCGGACAGCGTCAGCAGCGCGGCGCGGAACAGCCGGGCCCGGTCCACGCTCTTCGCGGAGGACAGCTCTTGCACGCGGCGGCGGCGCAGCTCCAGCTCGTTCGTGGCGTCGCGGTGCTGGCGCGCCAGGTCCAGCTCCTGGGCCTGCAACTCCGCCAGCTCCGAGTCCACGAAGCTCGTGAGCGACAGCAGCGCGGTCAGGGGCGCCTCGCGTGGGGGCCGGCCCTTGGGCTGGGCCGGCCAGGTGGGCGTCAGGCCACGGAGCGCCGCGAGCTCCTCGCGCACCCGTTCCAGCCGGCCGTGCACGGATGCCAGCGCGGCCTCCGCCGCTTCGAGCGCGTGTTGTTCGGCGGGCAGCTCCGACTCCGGTGGCAGCCGCACGTCGAAGGTGGGCTTGAGGTCGCGGACGAGGAGCCCGGAGGGCCCCTCCACGACCCGCGCGCGCAGCGAGCCCGTGCGAAGCGCCAGGGGCAGGCCGTCGATGCGGACCTGGCCGGGCAGGTGGCCGTTCTCAGGTGAGAGCACGAACGCGCGCGTGCAGAGCGCGCCCTCGGCGTGAACGGTGACGGATTCCAGGACGGACGGTACGACGCGCATGGGCCCCCTCTTCCGTGGAGAGGGCCGCACGCTACCCCGAGGCACCCATGGATGGCGACGGAGAGGAAGGAACTGACTGCGCCCACGGCGTGGATCACGCACCGCGCCGTGGGAGGCTTGCGCGGTCAGTAGTTCTCATGCGCTAGCCAGCCGTCGGCGGTGAAGGCTTGCTGCCTTCCGGCGGCCCTGAGAGACGCGCGATGAGCCGCCAGAAGGCCCAGCCGTGGGACGCGGCCAGCAGCGCGAGGGCGAGCACGGACCAGAAGAGCATCGACGGGTGGTGCAGCACCGCTCCGTGGAAGGAACGATTGAGGCAGAGGACGCTCGTGCCCAGGGCGGGGAGGCCCAGGACGACCAGTGTCCCCATGGCGATGCGCGCGGAGACAGGCTTCTTCACCACCAGACCGATGATCCATGCGATGGGGACCCATAGATAGACGGGCGGGAGCAACAGCAGGCCGCCCAATCCACACATGTCGCTGGCCCACGCGGGCGTCGCCGCCAGGAATACCCCCACCGCCATCATCCGCTTCGGGTCGCGCATCGCCCTGCCATCATCCCGCCTTGGACTGTCCGCGCGCCAGCGGCCGTCCATTCCCCGAGGTCGACCGCAGTGACTCGGAAAGCCCTGATCTGCCCCGCCGTGCTGGTCCTGAGCGCCTGTTCGGAGTCCTCCGACCCCGACCCCGACCCCACGCCCCGACGTCCGCTGAAGGCGGTCCTGCAGTACGAAGCCATCCTGAGCGGCGCGCGGCCGTATCCCAACCAGCGCTTCCACGAGAACCGGAAGGCGCTCCAGGCTGCCCTGCTCGAACAGCTCCAGTGAGCTGAGCCGATGGCCCGACCCAGTTGTACGGGTCGGGCCGACTGGAGGATTCGAAGGCCGCCGCTCCGTCGCGTCAGCTCACGCTTCCATCGCGCTTGCCCTTCGGGACTCCAGCGCCTGGAGTCTCAGTTCGACCTCCGTTCGATCCTCCGCGGCAGGGCTCAGCGCCAGGAACTTTCGCAGATCCCGCGCGGCCTCCTCCACGCGGCCCAGGTCGCTCAGCGCAGCGGCACGGTTCTGGTAGAACTCCGCCATGTCGGGAGCAAGGGCGATGGCTTGATCCAGGTCGCTCAGCGAGTCGACGACGCGCCTTCCCTGATAGCGCAGGACCGCGCGACTCGCATAGACAAGAGGCTGCGATGGATTGATGCGCAGCGTCTCGTCGAAATCCGCCAGCGCGCGTTCGGTGTCGCCCAACGCATCGTAGGCGTAGCCACGCCCTGCCAACGCCAGCCATTGATTGGGATGCAGGTCCAAGGCGCGCGAATAGGCACTCACTGCCTCTTCAGTCCTGCCCATCTGGTTGTAGCACTGCCCCAGGTTCGTCCAGACCTCCATGTACGGAGGGCTCAGCTCGATGGCGCGCAGAAAATCCCGTTCGGCCTCCTCCAGGCGATCGACCTTCAAGTACAGGCTGCCGCGCTCGTTGAAGTATTCGGAGTAGTGGGGGTCCATGCGCATGGCCGCCGTGTACATCTCGATCGCCTCATCCATCTTTCCCAGCACCGTGTAGACCTGCGCCACGTTGTAGAGCAGCACAGAGCGGTGGAGTTGGTGCTCACCCGGCGCCAGGTGTGCATCCAGCTCGTCAAAGGCGGTACGGCACAGCTCGATCGCCTCGTCGTAGCGCTTCTGGAAGTGGCGGATCATCGCCAGGCCATTGCGATTGAAGGCCTTGCGGAACAGTCGCCCATGAAGCGGCAGATCCGCCCGCGCGATGTGCTCCAGCCCCTCTTCCAGATAGGCCTCGGCCCGAGCGTAGTCCCGCCGTGGCAGGTAGCGGGCGTAATACATCGCCTGGATGTAACACCAGGCCAGCAGATAGCCGGGGTCCGTCGTCGAGGCCATGGCCTTGTCTGCGATCGCCAGCCCCTCATCCACGCGGCGCAACCCGGAGTAGCAGTTGGAGAGCCGATTGTAGATGTGCATGCGCTGCTCGATGTTGTCAGGACATTGACGCTCCAACTGCGCCAGCGCCGCTTCACCGTAGACGAGCGCATCCTCGTAGAAGCCTCGCGAGGTGTAGACGGAGGCCGCGTGGACCAGGGCTTGAAGGGCTCGCCCGGGCTCGTTGCTTCCCTGCCAATAGCGGATGAGCCGCGGGAGGACATCCTCCAGTCCGGCGAGATCCTGCACTTCGGGAGCAAGTTCGCGAGCCCTGCGCGCCATTTCATCGGGCTCAGGCGGAGCGGTCGGCGGATCTCCAGGGAGGTCCAGGGGGCATTGCACCCGCGGAACCGCCAGGTCGAACTGTCGCGCCACGTCGTCTCCGGTTCCAGGCGCGACAGCCAGCACCAGGCGCAAGTCCAGCACCGTTCCCCGTCGGCGCATCAATTCCCTGAAGAACAACCGATTCAGCGCGCCACCGTGCTCGAAGTTGTTACAGACGAAGACCCAAGGCCCTTGGGGCCCGAGGGGCCTCCATTCCTCCAGCAGATCCACCAGCCCCTGGGGAATGCGAAAGGCGGCGTCAAGGCTCCCGCTGGAGCGCACTGCGTCAGGAATGGGGAGCCTCATCTCGCGGGCGGCATGGAAGCTGGGATCGGGTGAGCGGAGGGCGTTCGCTGAGAGCACGGGAACACTCCGGTGCCCGCTCGGGATCGTGGGGGCACGGCCTGCATGGCGTCGGGCTTGCGTTTGTCTTTACGCACGCCCGAGGTCGGGCCGCACGCACCAGGGCTTCCGCCCACTGGGTGCGCTCCGCGCGCAGGCCGTCCGTCAAACAGAGGGACGGACCCAGGCGTAGGTCGCCACGCCTGGTCCTTGTCCTGGCGACGAGGTCATGCGTTGGCGTTGGCTGAGTGCCAGGTGTGCCGATGGAGGCGGCGACGTCTGGCACATGGGCTGGCGAGCCCCCATCGTTGAGGGGAGCGGAGCTTGTTCTCCTCCATGCGTCCCATGGCTCGCCTGCACGACAGCCCCATGCATCCGCCTCCTCGAATCCCACCACCAGGGCACGGTCGTCTCCTCGATGCCGTCCTCGCCAGCATGGGGGAAGGGCTCCTGGTGGCGGATGAGCACCAGCGTCTGGTGTTCATCAACCCGAAGGGGGAGCACATCCTGGGGATGGGGGCGACCGACGTGCCCGTCAGCCGGTGGCCGAGGCACTACGGGTTCTACCTGCCCGACCAGCTCACCCTCTATCCGCCCGAGCGCCTGCCCATGAGCCGGGCGCTCCGCGGCGAGACCGTCAACCGCGCGGTGGTCTTCCTGCGCAACGCCTCAAGGCCGGCGGGGACCTGGCTGCACGTCAGCTCCAGTCCGGTTCACGACCTGACGGGCATGGTCCGCGGCGGCGTCTCCGTCTTCAGCGATGTCACCGACATCAAGCGGGCCGAGGACGCGGCGCGCGAGGGCGCCGAGAAGTACCGGTCGCTCTACAACAACACGCCCGTGATGATGCAATCCATTGACTCGCGCGGACGGCTCATCAGCGTCAGCGATTACTGGCTGGACACACTGGGGTACGAGCGCGCGGAGGTGCTCGGGCGCGAGTCGGTGGAGTTCCTGACGCCGGAGTCCCGGCGCTTCGCCCGCGAGGTCGTCCTGCCCGAGTACTTCAAGACCGGCGCGTGCCGGGACGTGCCGTACCAGATCGTGAAGAAGAACGGAGAGGTCGTCGACGTCCTCCTGTCCGCCATCGTGGAGCGGAACGCCGCAGGCAAGATGGTCCGTTCGCTCGCGGTGCTCATCGACGTGACCGAGCGGAAGCGGGCGGAGGAGGCGCTCCAGGAGAGCGAGATGCGGCTGCGCGCCATCCTGGACAACGCGCCGACCGTGTTCTTCCTGCTGGATACGCAGGAGCGCTTCCTGTTCGTGAACCGCGAGTGGGAGCGGCTCTTCCACCGCACCCGGCAAGAGGTCGCCGGGAAGCTCGTCTTCGACGTCTTTCCCCGGCACATCGCCGAGGCCCTCCATCACGCCAACCGGGACATCCTCCAGAGTCGGATCCCGGTGCAGCGGGAGGAGCGGCTCCTGCACGATGACGGCATCCACGTCCACCTCACGCAGAAGTTCCCGCTCCTCGACGCCGCCGGCGCGGCCTACGCGCTCTGCGGAATCGCCACCGACATCACCGAGCGCAAGCGGGCCGAGGTGTCACAGCGGTTCCTGGCCGAGGCGAGCCGCGAGCTGGTGGCTTCGCTCGACCCCGCCACCACGCTCCAGCGCGTCGCCGAGCTGGCCGTGCCCCTGCTCGCGGAGCTGTGTGTCTTCTTCGTGCGGACGGACACCGTGGCCCTGCTGCCCGTGGCGGTGGCGGACCGCTCACCGGCCCGCGCCGCGAGCGTGCGGGAGTTCCTGCGACGCCACCCCCTGGTACCCGAGTCCCCGCACGGTCCGATCTGGGCGCTGGCCACCGGCAAGCCGGAGGTGTCCGACGTGCCACAGGGCCTGCTGGACGCAGGGGCGCTGGAGGAGGAGCGGTGGGCGGAGGTGCGGACGCTCCAGGGCCGCTCCTCGCTGAGCGTTCCCCTTCAGGCGCGAGGCCACATCCTGGGCGTGCTGTATCTCGTCTCTCCCGAACCGAACCGCGCGTACTCGCCGGAGGAGCTGGCGCTGACGGAGGAACTGTCCCGGCGGGCCGCGCTCGCCATGGAGAATGCCCAGCTCTATTTCTCGGCGCAGGACTCCATCCGCGCTCGGGACGAGTTCCTGTCCATTGCGTCCCATGAGCTGAAGACCCCGCTGACCTCCATGCGGCTGCGGGTGCAGCAGATGGAGTCCGCCCTCAAGTCTCCGCGACCGCTGCCCCCGGAGAAGGTGGAGCGGATGCTGGAGGTCTTCGGGACACAGCTCCAGCGGCTGTCGAACCTGGCGGACCATCTGCTCGATGTCTCACGCGTCCACGAGAAGCGGATCGACCTGCGCAGGGAGGAGCTGGACCTGGTGTCGGTGGCGCGGCACGTGGCAGGCCACGTCGCACAGCAGTTGGAGCAGTCAGGCTGCGACTTCAAGCTGGTGTCGAGCGCGCCGGTCTGGGGGCGCTGGGACCGGCTGCGGATGGAGCAGGTCATGCTCAACCTGCTGACCAACGCGATGAAGTATGGCGAGGGGCACCCCATCCGGATGGAGGTGACCGCGCGCGAGGGCAGGGCGCGGATCACCGTCGAGGACCACGGCGTGGGCATTCCGCTCGAAGCGCAGGGGCGCATCTTCGACCGCTTCGAGCGCGCCGCCTCCCTCAGCTACGGAGGACTCGGGCTGGGCCTCTTCATCACGCGACGGATCATCGAGGCCCACGGCGGAAGCATCCACGTCGAGAGCGAGCCGGGGCAGGGCGCGAGGTTCACCGTGGAGCTGCCGCATCTCGCGGCCCACTGACAGGCCGTGCGGCTTCGACTCGTCTAGCTCGCGTCCTGGCGGACCACGGTGGTCGTGGGCTCCTCGGTCACGGGACGGCCCAGGCAGTCCTCGCCGTCCGCGGGGGCGCGGGTGCTCTTCGGCCGGTACTCCCAGTGCCAGGGCTCCGACGCCACGGTGCGGCGGAAGCCGAAGCGGCACGCGTTCCCCGCGAGCCAGTCATACGTGGGAGACGCTTCCTCGCTGCCCACGACCAGGTCCACGGCGAGGCCTCGGTTGTGATTGGAGCGGCCCGGACGCGCGGCCTTGGGCCCCAGGCCCTGGCGGTAGCGGCGCCACAGGTAGCGCTGCTGTTGATACGAGCGCCACCCGCTCGTGACGAGCAGGCTCTGTCCCGCCGTGCGCGCGTCCGCCGCCATGCGCTCGAAGGCGGCCGCCGCGTCGCGGTGGAGCCGGTGGCCGGTGTGGATCCGCACCAGCCGCGGGACCTTCGCCTTGGCCTTGCGGACCTTCACGTCCTTCGCGAACCCGACAGGTGCCAGCAGACAGACCAGGAGCACGAGGCCTCGACGGAGCAGGGGAGAGGACATTCTTCGGAGGTCCAAGCAGCGGGCGAGGACACGAGGCTGCCGCCTTTATTCCCTCGTGAAAAGCAGGCGTGCCGCCGAGCGCTCTCCCCTCGTGCCCGGTCGCCCGGACGCCCGGTGAGGCTCAGAAGAGCTTGAGCTGTGCCTCGGGGGCGGGCGCGGGCGCGTCCCGGGGCGGCAGCACCTGGAAGCCGTGGGCGCGTGCCCAGGCCTCGCTCGGACCCTTCCAGTGGTGCTGGTCCATGCGCGCGTGGCCCTTGTCGTCGAACGCGATGCCCTCGGCCTCCAGCAGCTCTCGCTGGCGGTAGCCGGAGGTGCTGATCCCTCCCGTGCGGTTGATGATGCGCTGCCACGGCACGGTGGCCGCGCGCGACCCGAGCGCCGCCATCGCATGGCCCACGGTGCGCGCGTCGCAGGCCCCGCCGACGATGGTGGCGATGTCCCCGTAGGTGGCCACCTGTCCGGCGGGGACCTGTTCGCAGACCCGGTAGATGCGCTCGTAGGGGTCCTGCAGGTCGGTGGGGGACGTCATGGGGTCTCCAGGAGAGGGCCTGTCCGAATCCTACTCACGGCATCCATCGGTGCACGCCAAACCCGAGGCATCCGCCAGCCCCGGGAACGCTAGGCCGCCACGGCCTGCCGCTCCTGGGACGGAGCGCTGGCCTGATTGAGCACCGCCCACTCCTTGCGCAGGCGCTCGTACAGGTCATTCAGCGGCAGGCCCGGCGCCTCGTACTGCCCGGCGTGGTGCTCCACGATGTGCCGCAGGAGCACGTAGCAGAGGGTGGCCGCGCCCGCGCCCTCCACGACAGTGAACTGGGCCGCGTCCGTGAACCAGAGCGTGGTGGGCATCTGACAGGCCTGCGTGCCCGCGGCCACCAGGTGCGCGCCGGGCTTGAGCCACGGGTGCTTCGCGAACAGGTTCGGCCGGTCCACGGTGAGCGCGGAGATGAGGTTGGAGATGCGCCGGTCCTTGAACCGCGAGTCCCCATACACCTGCCCGAACACGAGCCCGCGCACCCGCTTCATGAACACCTGGGAGGTCAGCGCCAGCAGCGACGTCGCGCGGAGCACCAGCATCTGGGCGAACTCCGGCACGGTGAGCTTCTTGAAGGAGGGCCAGACGTCCAGGTCCAGCTGCCGCTTCACCAGCGTGATGACGTCCGTCAGTCGCGCGCGGACCCAGACCAGCGCCGTCGCCACCGAGGCGGTCAGCACGCCCGGGACGAGATAGAGGAAGGAGTCCCGGGGCTCCCAGTCGCCCGCGCGAGCCGTCTCGATGCCTCGCCACGCGAGGATGGCGGCGGAGAGCAGGGTGAGGAAGAAGAGGCCGTAGGCCAACCAGGAGACACCGTTCAGCGTCACCCAGCCGCGCTTCGTCGGGTTCTCCGGCACGTTGTACATCTCGGGGTTCTGCACGCTGACGTCGGAGATGACGAGCGTGGGCGGCGGCTCCGCCCGCGTGAACGCGAGCAACAGGCTGTCGATGCCCTGGTTGTCGTAGATGCCACCGTCCATCAGGGGCAGGCCGTTCTGGTAGCCCGGCCCCAGCGCCGCGAGCGCGGTGTCGAGCGGGTAGTCCCGGGGCCAGTGGAACTGCTGCGGGAACACCAGCGGTTCGAAGCCGCCCGGGAAGCACGACGACGCGGCGGCGATGTCCGCCAGCCGGGCGTGGCTGGCCACCGGGCGCGGCAGCCGGTGGCCGTTGTTGCCCAGGATGCTGTTCGGGTTGGTGCTGTAGCGGAAGCGGAAGTCCAGGCCGGTGTGGAACTCGGTGGTGTTGAAGATGGCCTCCTGGAGCTGGAGGCCGCCCGGGTCCAGGACCGCTCCGAAGCGCCGGTCGCCCAGGAAGTCGGGCCGGGCGTAGACGTCCGCGGCGGAGCGGATGAGGCTGGCCCACGCGTGGCTGCCGTGGTCGCGGTGGGAGGTCAGTCCGGTCAGCGCCTCGGCGATCACGTTCGTCCGCAGCAGGTACGCGGAGAACGTCTCGTGAAACGCCTTGAAGGGCTTGCCGTCCAGCTGGCTCACGACCCAGGCCAGGCCCGTGAGCGTTCCGCCGGACACGGTGGACAGGCCCACGACATCGGACAGCAGCCCCACGGTGTCGAGGAACCGCAGCGCCCCCAGATGGAACGCCGCCGCGCGGTAACCCCCACCGGACAGGCACAGCGCGAGCGGCCCGAGTGGACCGTGCTTCTCGGAGACAGGGGGCGTGACGTCTTGGCTCATGGGGGAGTGGTGACGCGGCGGGAGGACGGCGGGAGCTTAGGCCAGCAGCGCGTTCCTCCGGTACGCGTTCGCCGCCTCCGGCTGCCTGGAAGGTCGGCGGCGCTGCCGCGCGGTGTCCGGAGTCATCCCCGGATTCACCCGCGCCGGTCGCGCACCCGCGTGTATGTGTATGAGATGAGCAGCAGCATGACGCCCAGGAGGATGAACGTGAGCACGCGCTGATCCGGTGGCAGCTTCGCCACGTCCACCAGCACCAGCCGCCCCAGCGCGAGCCCCAGCACCGCGAGCGCGGCCAGCCGGTACCAGCGCTCGCGCACCGCGAAGCCCACGCCGAAGAGGAGGAAGGCGGCGATGACCCAGCCCAGCGTGACGAGCCCCTCGGGCATCCGCGCGCCCACCAGCGCCACCAGCGCCAGGCCCGCGCCCGCCGCGCAGAGGGCGGTGAAGGGCACGCGGGCCTCGGG
>JAFADT010000715.1 GCA_023424585.1 Pseudomonadota bacterium | reverse complement strand
TTCCTGTCGCGCACCTGGCCCTCCACCGCGCCGGTGCCTGAGAGCTTGAACTCGACGGGGAAGCTCTCGCCCTGGGTGACGGTCAGGCCCCGGCGGATGGCTGGCGTATGGCCCGAGGCCGTGACCTTCGCGTCGTAGCTGCCGGGAGCGAGCCCTCGCACGAGGAAGTGTCCCTCGGCGTCCGACAGCCCGACGCCGGCGTCTCCGTCCCCACCGGAGGGCCTGACGTCGACACGCGCTCCGACCACAGGCGTGCCCTCGGGCTCCTCCACGACGCGGCCCTCCAGCGCCGCGCCCGGTCCCAGTCGGATGCGCACGTCGCGCACGGTGCCGCCCGCGGCGCAGAGGACCGGCAGGTCGAGCGCTCCGGTCTCCTCGCCGCGCCGCGCGGACACGGGATGGGAGCCGGGCTCCACCTCCACGGAGAAGCCGCCCTGCTCGCCTGTCGTCACCACCTGAGAGGGATTGCCGCCCACCCGCACCTCCGCGTCCGCGACCGGCTGGCCCTTGGAGTCCACGACGAAGCCCTCGATGACGCTCGCCAGCCGGAGCGCCAGCGTCAGCGGGCCTTCCATGGGGATGCGCAGGCGGCTCAGCACCACACGCGCGTAGCCGGTGGCGCGGGCCTCCACGAGGTAGACGCCCGGAGCGAGGCCGTCGATGCGGAAGTTCCCACGCTCGTCACTCGTGGCATAGACGCGCTCGTCGTCGGGAGCGTCCGCGTGCTGCCAGACCTCCAGCTCGCGGGAGTGCGCCGTGAGCACGACCTCCACGAGGGGCAGCGGTTCATTCACGCCTCGCACCACCGTGCGGCCCGTGAGGGTTTGCGCGGGCTCCAGGGCGATGCGCATGGCCGTGTGTGACTCGCCGAGCGGGCGGACCGCCTCGCGAAGCAGTGGAGCCCGCCCCGGGGCTCGCACCGCCACCAGATAGCGGCCTGGACCCGAGGCGAGGCGGGCGTGTCCCGACTGCTCCGTGAGGCCGGAGGCCCTCAGCGTCCACGCGGACGCCTGCGCCCCCCGTGCATAGAGCCGCACGGTCGTTCCGACCGAAGGCTTCCCCTCCGCGAGCACCTCCACGTCCAGGACGCCATCCGCCTCGTCCGGGGACCGCGCCGCAGGGAGCGAGCTGCCCTCGGAGTGCTCCGGGGTGGACGCGAGGTCCGCGGGGCGCTCGTGCGCGAGCGTGACGTCCGCGTTGTCCTCCGGCGCGGTCGGCCCTCCGGCACGCAGGGCCCAGAGCAGCACGAGGCCGCACGCGACCAGGACCCACACGCCACCGATGAGCCACCTGCGCATGACCGCCGTCCTCGCCCCTGCCTCCGTGAGGGCTCCGGCAGGCAGTATCGCCCGAAGCGGCGCGCACGTCCTGCTCCGGCATCCGCTCCGCACACCCCTTCGCATGTCGGGTTCGATGAAACAGCCCGGCGCTTCAGGCCCCACAGGGGCCTGTCCTGGATGCGTCCGCGCTCCAGGTGCCCGGTGCCGCACAGGGTCCGCCAGGCCGTCCGTGGCCGCGTGACACACGCGCTTCATGGCCGACACGCGGCCCACGGACGCCGCCCCCAGTGGCTTCGACCGTCGCGGGCTCCTCACGTGGCGGGGGGCCTCGCCCACGTTGATGAGCGAGGCGCGGAGCCCGGGAGGGCTGACGCCGCTACCGCGTCACGGCTCGGAACCACGAGGGCTCGGCGTGGACCGTCGTGCCGCCCGTGAACATGCCCTGGGTGAAGAAGGCCGACTCGAAGAAGTGGTACGGGTGGACCAGCTCCGGGCGGCTGACCTCCTCCAGCCGCGCGGCGAGGTCCGCGGGGAGCTGGACGTCCAGCGCGTGCAGGTTCGCCTCCAGTTGCTCCAGCCGCGTCGCGCCGATGATGGTGGACGTCACGCCGGGCCGGCGCGTCACCCACGCGAGCGCCACCTGCGCCGGGGACCGGTCCAGCTTCGTCGCCACTTCGCGCAGCACCTCCACGATGGCCCAGTTGCGCTCCGAGAAGAGCTTCTCGAAGCCGGGGTTGCCCCCGCTCTGGATGGACGGCAACCGCCCCTCGCCCTTCGCCTGCGTGCCCTCGCGGGTGTACTTGCCGGACAGCAACCCCGACGCCAGCGGGCTCCAGGGCGTGATGGACGCGCCCAGCGCCAGCGCCGCCGGGATGTGCTCGCGCTCGATGTTGCGCTCCACCAGCGAGTACTCCAGCTGCAACGCGACGACGCGCTCCCAGCCCTCCTGCTCCGCCAGCGTCTGCGCGCGGGCGAAGTACCAGGCCGGCACGTCCGACAGGCCGATGTAGCGGACCTTGCCCTCGCGCACGAGCGCGTCCAGCGTGCCCATCACCTCCTCCACCGGCGTCAGGCCATCCCACGCGTGCAGCCAGTACAGGTCCACGTAGTCCGTCTTCAGCCGCCGCAGCGACCCCTCCAGCGCGCGGCGGATGTTCTTGCGACCGTTGCCGCCCGCGTTCGGGTCCCCGGGCGACGTGTTGACGGTGAACTTCGTCGCGATGACCGCGCGGTCGCGGCCGCCGGCCTGCGCGAAGTAGTCCCCGATGATGGCCTCGCTGGAGCCGCCCGTGTAGCCATCCGCGGTGTCCAGGAAGTTGCCGCCCACCTCCAGGTAGCGCGCGAGGATGCGGGAGGCGGTCTCCTTGGGACTGCCCCAGCCCCACTCGGTGCCGAAGGTCATGGTGCCCAGGCACAGCGGGCTGACCCGCAGCCCACTGCGGCCCAGCAGGTGGTACTGCGCCAGCGAATCGATTCGAGCGGTCGTCGTCATGGAATGCTCCCCGGTTGGATGCGCAGAAGGTGCCTCCCGGGAGCCGCCAGATGAAGACGCGAAAGTTGCAGGGGCTGTTTAGACTTTCTTCGAAATGGCCCTGACGCCCCTCAATGCCCTGACCGTGTTCGTCACCGTCGCCCGGCGGCGCAGCTTCACGCAGGCCGCGAAGGAGCTGGGCGTGTCCTCGTCCGCGGTGAGCCAGGCGGTGCGCCAGCTGGAGGAGAAGCTGGGGCAGCCGCTGCTCGCCCGCACCACGCGCAGCGTGTCCCTCACCGACGCGGGCCAGCGGCTGCTGGACGAAGCGGCGCCTGGGCTCCAGTCCGCGCTGGCGGCGCTCGAGCACCTGGCCGCTGGGGAGGCGCCGCAGGTGACGGGCTCGCTGCGCCTGTCGGTGCCGGCGTTCTCCGTGCCCCTCATGATGGAGCCGCTGCTGCCGCGCTTCATCGCGGCCTACCCGCGGGTGCAGGTGCACGTGTCCGTGCAGGACTGGTTCGTGGACATCGTGAAGGAGGGCTACGACGCCGGCATCCGGCTCACGGAGTCCGTGCAGCGGGACATGGTCCAGGTGCGCCTGACGCAGGCCTTCCGCTTCCTCGTCGTGGGCACGCCCGCGTACTTCGAACGGCACGGGACGCCCCGACATCCCCGGGACCTGGCGAGGCACACCTGCCTGGGCTTCCGCTCGTCGACGGGGCTGCCCTACCACTGGGAGTTCGAACAGGGGACGAAGGAGCTCGCCGTGCCGGTGAAGGGGCCGCTCACGTCGGACAGCTCCGCGCTGCTGCTGACCATGGCCCGCCAGGGCCTGGGGCTCACCTACATCGCGGAGCTCCAGGTGGCGGAGGCGCTGCGCTCTGGCGCGCTGCGGCCCGCGCTGGAGGACTGGGCGCCGAGCGTCCCCGGCCTCTTCCTGTACTACCCCCACCGGGCGCGGGCCTCGCGTCCGCTGCGGGCCTTCATCGAGCTGGCGCGGGAGCTCCTCCCCCGCCGCTGAGGCGAGCCGGGCCGCTCGACTCCCGCACGGGCGGGCGGGCATGCTGCGCGCCGCTGGGTCTGCTTCCCGTGGACTGTTATGGCGGGAGACGGGCCGGTCGCACACCGAAAGGACAGGAACATGGCGCAGCACGGACAGCGTGTCGGTCTCTTCATGGCGCTCACGATGGCGGCGGCCCTCCTGGGCGCTCCCGCCCACGCGGCGGACACGGCGAAGAAGCCCAAGCCCTCCCCCTCCGCGAAGGCGGACGCCGGGGTCGAAGACAAGGACGCGGGCACCGCCGCCACGCCGGAGAAGGACGCCACCGCGTCCAGCGGCGCCGGCCGCTGCACGGGCAAGGCGAACTTCTGCGGCGTCTTCTCCCAGATGTACTGCAGCAGCCAGCCTGGATGTGCCTACATGTTTGGCGCCAACATGTGCGGCGGCGTGGCCATCGCCTGTGAGAAGGCCACCAACGAGGCGTTCTGCAAGAAGATCAAGGGCTGCTCCTGGAAGTAGCCCGCACCCAGTCCGGGGCCCGCCATGCCGAAGCGCGAGTTCGACGAGGGCCATGACGTCTCGACCCTCATGCGGGTCTCCATCCTGTTCATCCCCTTCGACGCCGCGAAGAAGTTCTACAAGGCCAACACCACCCGGGGCGTGAAGGGGCTGAGCGCGTCGCTCGACGACAGCGGCATGAGGGTGGACGGCGAGGACCTCGCGAACCCGCTCGTCGCCAGCATGTCCCCCAGCGACTTCCTGCCGGGGCCGGACATCGCGGCGAAGCTGGCGGACATCGTGGAGCAGGAGTGCGACCTCATCCGCGACATGCACGTCCGCGACGAGGACTATGACGACAACCTCCAGGCCTGGGTGCGGAGCAACGGGCCGGGGGTGGACACCTCGCGGTGGAGCGACAAGCGCAGGAAGCGCATCGAGCGGAACCTGCGGGGCTACAAGCACTACCCCGTCTTCATCTTCCTGTCGGAGAACCCCACGGGCTCGCCGTTCCCGGACCGCATCGACGTCTCCGGCCTGGGGATGTCCTACGTCCGCAAGCACCTGATTGACGACACGACGGTCAGGGGCATCAGGCACGTCAACGAGATCGCTCTCTACCTGCGCGAGGACATCGACCGGCAGCTGGACCCCACGCGGGACGACGGCTTCTACCTGCGGGCCAGCACCGTCACGCGCGACACGGCGTCCATCCAGGCGAAGCTGAAGGCCAAGGACGAGTACATCCTCAAGGTGACGCTGGGAGACTCGCATGGCCATTCGCTGACGGTGGCCGGGGTGCACCTGCGCGCGTCGCTGACGGGCTCCAACGCCCAGGAGCGGCTGGTGGAGCGCCATGCCTTGCAGGCCTTCTGCGCGGCCGAGGGCATCCAGGTGATGGTGGGCGACTTCAACATGGACCTTCAGGAGACGACCCAGGGCAGCCGGGGCGTCTTCGTCGACAGCCGGCCGGAGACCCGACCCACGTACATGCTGCCCCACAAGAGCACGGTGGCCATCCCGCGCTTCCACCAGCAGTACTCGAACTCCACCGGCAACGCCCACTACATGGGCCTCTACCAGGCGGACACGGAGGACCTGGAGCTGGTGGGGCCCGGCATGTACGGCCTGCTGGGCGCCAGCGGCTCCCGGCACCTGAAGTCCGAGGGCAAGTTCTACTCGGATCATCCCTCCATCTACCTGGAGGTGAAGTCCACGCGCCTGACCGAGGAGGCGCGCAACCGGATCCTCCAGCGCAAGATCCTCCGCGTCGTGCGCCGCCCGAAGTAGGCCGCCCGCGTCAGGAGACGGAGGGCGTCTTGCGCGCCCGCGGACGCCGGAGCAGCACCGCCGCGAGCCCCAGCCCGCTGAGCACGGACAGGGCCAGGCCCAGGCGGAAGCTCAGCGGCCGGTAGTCGAAACGGACCGTGTGGGCGCCTCGCGGCAGCAGCACGGCGCGCAGCGCCAGGTCCGCCCGGTGGATGGGGGCCTCCTGCCCGTCCACCGTCGCGGTCCAGCCGGGGTAGTGGCTGTCGGACACGACGAGGTAGCTCTCGTCGCAGGCCTCCACCTTCAACTCCTGATGCTGGGCGCCCTGGAGCACCCACTCCACGGCCCCCGTGCACGAGGGCCGCTCCAGCGGCGCCCCCGAAGCGAGGAAGGCCGTGTGCCGGAAGGGCTGGGAATCCTCCATCACCGCCGCGAACGCCTGGGCGTCCGTCACCACGCGGGCGCGCTGCACCAGGAAGGCGCGGGGCAGCGCCGTGCGCGAGCGGGACAGGGTGGTGCCGTCGTCCGCCGTGTGGAGCAGCTCCAGGTCGTCGTAGGGCGGTGGCCCGTTGCGCAGATAATGGGTGACGCCCGCCAGGTCGAAGACGGTGCGTTGACCCGCGTCGTGGAAGACCTCCGAGTACACGGGCTCGGGTGCCCCCGAGCCCTCCAGGGCGGGCAGGCGCGCCTCGACGAAGCGGTTGGGGATGAGCTGCTCGAGGCTGCGCTCGACGGTGTTCCCGGTGCCCCCGCGCGAGGGGTCTTCGGGGCCCTGGATGTCCACGCTGATGCGTCCCGGGTAGGGCTGCGGCAGGAAGACGCGCAGGGAGAAGGGCCGCAGCAGCGGCGCCAGGCGGGCGTATCCCGTCCGGCCCAGCAGCGCGTGCGACGCCGCCACCTCCAGCACCGCGAGCAGCGCGACGCCCCGTCGCACCTGGCGGGGCCGCGCGAAGCCGCCGCGAGGCCAGAGCACCACGAGCGCGGCCAACCCCAGACACAGGGGCACCCAGGGGGCGCCCGCCTCGGCGGCGGCGCGCATGGACAGACGGCGGGCCACGGGCCCCAGGACAGCCATGGCGCCCACCATGCCCACCAGGGCCACGGCCGCGCGCAGGCGAGAAGGACGCAGGCGCCGCGCGAGCCGGCCCAGGGCATCCACCCCGAAGGCGGAGAGCACGGACACACAGAACGCGGCCCCCACGAAGTACTTCACCGGATAGCGGAAGAGGGAGAACGGAGGCACGTGCAGCAGCACCCAGGCCGCGGGGGCGAAGTGCCGTCCCAGGCTCAGCGCCACGAGCACCAGCGCCGCCACCGCGAAGGGTCGGGCGCGCCGGGGCCCACGCAGGGCGCCCAGCGCCGCGAGCGCGCAGGGGAGCGTCCCCAGGAAGACGCTGAGGATGAACCACTGGTCCTCGCCCCAGTAGTGGTCCCGGGGCCAGTCCGCGAGCGGCCACATCGCGGACAGCACCTGGGGCCACGACATGGACCAGACGAGCGGCCAGCGCCAGGACTCCTGCGCGCGGAGGGAGTTCCGCGCGAACTCGGCGGTCGGCAGCAGCGCCACCGCGGCGAGCAGCGCCGCCAGCGCGAAGCCCGCCGTCACGAGCGCCACCGAGCGCGCGCGAGCCTCCGGCACGCACCGTGGCGCGCCCCCCGCGGCCAGCACCGCGAC
>JAFADT010000624.1 GCA_023424585.1 Pseudomonadota bacterium | reverse complement strand
CTGCTGCTGGGGCTGGGCCTGGGGAGCGCGGGCGCCACGCTGGCCTGGCAGGGCGCGCGGCGGTTCCCCCGGCACCCGCTGGCGGAGACGGGGGAGCAGCTGCGCCAGGACCTGGAGGTCCTCCGCCCCGCCCTCTCCTGAAGCCCTCACGCGCAAGGCCCCCCGCCGTCGAAAGGAACGACCATGATCCGCTGGAGCCGACTCCGCCCCTTCCGCCCCGAGAAGCGCTCGCTCCTCCAGGACGTCCTCATGGGCGCCGTGGGCGGCGCGCTGGGCACCTTCGCCATGAACCAGGCCCAGGCGCTCCTCGCGAGGGGGGGCGAGCCGCAGGAGCAGGACGGCTCCCGGCAGCCCCAGCAGGAGCCCGCCACGGAGGTGGCCGCGCGAAAGGCGGCGGAAGGCGTGGGCCTGCACCTGGAGGGGGACCAGAAGAAGCGGGCCGGCAACGGGGTGCACTGGGGCTACGGCACGCTCTGGGGCGCCGTGCACGGCGCGCTGCATGACCGCGTCCCGCTGGCCGGGAAGCTGTTCGGCGTGGGCTTCGGCCTGGGCCTCTTCCTGCTCGGTGACGAGCTGGCGGTGCCGCTCCTGCGCCTCTCGCCGCCGCCCCGGCAGGTGCCGGCGAAGTCGCACCTGAGCGCGCTGGCCGCCCACCTCGTCTACGGCACCACCGCGGAGGGCACCTACCGCCTCGTGCGCCACGCGCTGGCCTGACGCGCGCCGGGGCCCCCCGCCCTCACGCGGGAGGCCGGGGCCGCGCGCGCCTCACGACGACCAGGAGACGTCGTAGACGGCCTCCGCCAGCGACTGGGCCTCGCCGCGCACCTGCACGTCCTGCACGCCCGTCACCTCCAGCGCGGACTGGAGGATGCCCTCGTTGTAGGGCACCGGCATCAGCGAGCGCTTCATGATGACCCGGCCCGACGTGGGCCCCGTCCACTCCACGGTGCGCTCGCCGAAGTTGAGCGCCGTGCGGTAGCCCGAGTGCATCAGCTCCAAGAGCCGCTTCGGATCGCCGCCCGCCTGCTGCACGAAGTCGCGCGCGAACATGGAGTTGAGGAAGTCCAGCATCGCCTGCGTGCCAATCTGGCGCTGCGCGGCCTCATGGCCGCCCACGAGCGGCGCCAGCTGCTCCGCCGCCACGTAGGACAGCTTCAGGAAGCGCGGGAACGGATAGGTCTGCATGGGGATGAAGTCCGCGGTCTCGTCCACCTGCTCCAGACAGCGCTTCACCGCGTCCGCGCCCCCCAGGAACTTCACCGCGTCCAACACCCCCAGGAAGAACAGCCCCCGGCTCGTGTCCTCCGGCGTCGTCATGGCCAGGCGAGCCTCCAGGTCACGGGCGATGTCCTCGGGGAGATTCAGCGTGCCAGCCGGCATCAGCGTCGTCCTTTGAATGAGGGGGGAAGTGGACCAGGCGGGGACCTGACGGGGCGCGAGGATTCCACAGGTCCCGCTCCATCGCGAGTCCTCGATGGCCCACGGCGCGCGCCGCGACACATGTTTCACGACGTGTGAGGTCCTTCCTGGCCTTCCCCGGATGACGCAGGGAAGCGGCGCACCCCGTCCCGCGGCGGATCCGCCGGGCGCGCGGCGCCGTGCCTGCCCGGCCGCCCTCGCGTCCGCTCGTGGACGTGGATCCGGGCCTGGCGGCACTGGTCCGCTCCCGGGTGCATCCCCATCTTGGGGGCGCGGTTCCACGTGCGCGTCCTGTCGGGCCATGGAGAGGAGCAGCCTTGAAGTTCCGCGACCTGATGAAGGGCTGGCCGGTGCTGCGGCAGCTCGCCCGGGGAGACAGCCGGGCGCTGGGCGACACGGCGATGTCGGCGCGGAGCCGCGCGCTCGCGCCGCGCACGAAGTCCGCGGACCGGGTGGTGAAGTCCATCTGCCCGTACTGCGCGGTGGGCTGCGGGCAGGAGGTGCACGTGCGCGACGGTCGCATCCTCGACATCGAGGGCGACCCGCACTCCCCCATCTCGCGCGGCCGGCTGTGTCCCAAGGGGGCCGCCACCTTCCAACTGGTCACGGGGACGCAGCGCGTGCAGCAGGTCCTCTACCGCCGCCCCGGCGGCACGGAGTGGGAGCCGCTCCCGCTGGAGGAGGCCCTGGACAAGGTGGCCGAGCGCGTGAAGCGCACGCGCGACGCGACGTTCGAGCTGACGGACGCGAAGGGCCAGCGGGTGAACCGGACGCTGGGGATGGCGCACCTGGGCGGGGCGACGCTGGACAACGAGGAGAACTACCTCCTCAAGAAGCTCTTCAGCGCGCTGGGCGTCGTGCAGGTGGAGAACCAGGCTCGAATATGACACGCGTCCACGGTGCCCGGTCTGGGCATCACGTTCGGCCGCGGCGGCGCCACGACGTTCCAGCAGGACCTGCAGCACTCGGACTGCATCATCATCCAGGGGTCCAACATGGCCGAGTGCCATCCGGTGGGCTTCCAGTGGGTGATGGAGGCGAAGGCCCGGGGCGCGAAGGTCATCCACGTGGACCCGCGCTACACGCGCACCAGCGCGGTGGCGGACCTCTACGCGCCCATCCGCGTGGGCTCGGACATCGCGTTCCTGGGCGGGCTCATCCACTACGTGCTGGAGCACGAGCGGTACTTCCGCGACTACGTGGTGCAGTACACCAACGCGGCCACGCTCATCCGCGAGGGCTTCCTGGACACGGAGGACCTGGAGGGGCTCTTCAGCGGCTACCAGCCGCAGGGCAACCGCTATGACCCCCACACCTGGCAGTACCAGGGCGTGGAGGGCGTGGTGCCGGCGGCCGGCCACAAGGAGCTGACGGACGAGCCCGGCGCGGGCGGCGGCGGGCACGACCACCGCGTGGACCTCCACGACGAGCACCGCGACGAGACGCTCCAGCATCCCCGGTGCGTGTTCCAGCTCCTGAAGCGGCACTTCTCCCGCTACACGCCGAAGGTGGTGTCCCAGGTGTGCGGCGTGGACGAGGCGCTGTTCCTGGAGGTCGCGCGGACGCTCTGTGACAACTCCAACCCGGAGCGCACCAGCGCGTTCTGCTACGCCGTGGGCTGGACGCAGCACTCGGTGGGCGTGCAGTACATCCGCACGGCGGCCATCCTCCAACTGCTCCTGGGCAACATCGGCCGGCCCGGTGGCGGCATCCTCGCCCTGCGCGGGCACGCGTCCATCCAGGGCTCCACGGACATCCCCACGCTCTACAACCTGCTGCCGGGCTACCTGCCCATGCCGCGCGCCCGCGGCGGGGACTCGCTGGAGCAGTACCTCCGCGACAACAAGTCCGGCAGCGGCTGGTGGACGGAGTTCCCCAAGTACGCGGTGTCGCTGCTCAAGGCGTGGTTCGGGGACAGGGCCACGCGGGACAACGACTACCTGTTCGCGCACCTGCCCCGGCTGACGGGCAACCACTCGCACATGCAGACGGTGGCGGACATGGCGGACGGGAAGCTCCAGGGCTACTTCGTCATGGGGGAGAACCCCGCCGTGGGCAGCATGAACGGGGCGCTCCAGCGCAAGGGGCTGCGCCACCTGGACTGGCTGGTGGTGCGCGACTTCACCCTCATCGAGACGGCGGAGTTCTGGCGCACGGCGCCGGAGGTGCAGGCCGGGCAGGTGCGGCCGGAGGACATCCCAACGGAGGTGTTCTTCTTCCCGGCCGCCGCGCACACGGAGAAGGACGGCACCTTCACCAACACGCAGCGCCTGCTGCAATGGCATCACAAGGCGGTGGAGCCGGCGGGGGACGCGCGCAGCGAGCTGCACTTCACCTACCACCTGGGGCGCAAGCTGCGGGAGCTGTACGCGGGCTCCACGGACCCGAAGGACGCGCCGCTGCTGGACCTGACGTGGGACTACCCCACGCACGGGCCGCACGCGGAGCCCTCCGCGGAGGCGGTGCTGCGGGAGATCAACGGCACCACGGTGGCGGACGGGGAGCCGGTGGAAGGCTTCACGGCGCTGAAGGACGACGGCTCCACGGCGTGCGGCTGTTGGATCTACTCGGGCTGCTTCAAGGACGGCGTCAACCAGACCGCGCGGCGCAAGCCGGGGCAGGAGCAGACGTGGGTGGCGCCCGAGTGGGGCTGGGCGTGGCCGTCCAACCGGCGCATCCTCTACAACCGCGCGTCGGCGGACGTGGACGGCAGGCCCTGGAGCGAGCGCAAGCGCTACGTGTGGTGGGACGCCGGCCAGAAGCAGTGGCTGGGCGAGGACGTGCCGGACTTCATCGCGGACCTGCCGCCGGAGTACCGGCCGCCCGAGGGCGCGACGGGGCTCGCGACCATCGCCGGCAATGATCCGTTCCTCCTCCAGGCGGACGGCAAGGGGTGGCTCTTCGCGCCCAGCGGGATGATGGACGGGCCGCTGCCCACGCACTACGAGCCCATGGAGTCGGTGCTGCCCAACCCGCTCTACGCGCAGCAGTGCAGCCCCACGCGCGAGGAGTGGAGGCGCAAGGACAACCCCTATCACCGGGCCTGGGGCGACCCCCGCTATCCGTACCTGGTCACGACGTACCGGCTCACCGAGCACCACACCGCGGGCGGCATGTCGCGCTGGCTGTCCTGGCTGAGCGAGCTGCAACCGGAGATGTTCTGTGAAATCTCCCCGGAGCTGGCGCGGGAGAAGGGGTTGAAGAACGGGGACTGGTGCACGCTGGCCACGGCGCGAGGGGACCTGGAGTGCCGGGCGCTCGTGACGGAGCGCATCCGCCCGCTGAAGGTGAAGGGGCGTCAGGTGCACCAGGTTGGCCTGCCGTACCACTGGGGCGTCACGGGGCGCGTGCGCGGCGAGGGCGCCAACGAGCTGACGTCCTTCGTCGCGGATCAGAACGTGGACATCCAGGAGTCGAAGGCGTTCACGGCGGACCTGCGGGCGGGGCGGCTGCGCTCGGGGGAGCGGGCCGCGGCGGGAGCGGCGCCGCCTCCGCTGACGGTGACGGAGGTGCCGCGCGACGTGACGCCGCCCAGGGACACGGACCACTCGGAGTCGCAGGAGCCCGAGGGGAAGGGATAGGCGCATGGGCAGCCGCAAGGGGTTCTTCACCGACACGACGCTCTGCATCGGCTGCAAGGCGTGCGAGGTCGCGTGCAAGCAGTGGAACCAGCTCCCGGACGACGGCTTCCACTTCACGGGGATGTCCTACGACCACACGGCGCACCTGGGCGCGTCCACGTGGCGGCACGTGGCGTTCGTGGAGCGGCCGGTGCCCCTCCAGGGGCAGACGTCGGGCGCGGGGGACTTCTCGTGGCTGATGATGTCGGACGTGTGCAAGCACTGCCAGCGCGCGGGGTGCCTGGAGGCGTGTCCCACGGGCGCCATCGTGCGCACGGAGTTCGACACGGTCTACGTGCAGCCGGACGTGTGCAACGGCTGCGGCTACTGCGTGTCCGCGTGTCCGTTCGGCGTGATTGACCGGCGCGAGGACGACGGCCGCGCGTGGAAGTGCACGCTCTGCTACGACCGCATCGGCGACGACATGACGCCCGCGTGCGCGAAGGCGTGTCCCACGGCGTCCATCCAGTACGGCGACCTGGACGCGCTGCACGCGAGGGCGGAGTCGCGGGTGCGCGACCTGCATCGGCGGGGCATGACGGACGCGTACCTGTATGGGAAGGACGCGGAGAGCCAGCCGGGCACGGGGGGCCTCAACGCCTTCTTCCTGCTCCTGGACAGGCCGGAGGTCTACAACCTGCCGCCTGACCCGGTGGCGCCGACGAAGAAGGCGGCGCGGTCGTGGGCCTCGGTGGCGATGGGCGCGGTGGGCATGCTGGCGGTGGCGGTGGGCGCGGTGGCGCGCGGGCGGGAGGGGCGCGGATGAGCGACGACACGCTGCTGGACCAGCTCCAGCGCAAGGCGGACGGGCGGAACATCGACGCGCGCGCGGGCATCCTGGAGGGCGAGGGCGCCCTCCAGGAGGTGAAGGATCCGGAGCCGGCGCGGCGGGGGGTGGACGTGCTGCCCACGGTGCCCTCGCGGTCGGGGCCGGACAGCGCGCGGGCGCCGAGCTACTACGGCCTGCCGGTGTTGAAGGAGCCGCTGTGGATCTGGACGGTCCCGGCGTACTTCTACGTGGGCGGGGTGGCGGGCGCGTCGAGCGTGCTCGGGGTGACGCTGGAGCACCTGGGAGGCCGGAGGCTGGAGCGGCTGGCGGGGCGCTGTCACGCGGTGGCCGTGGCGGGGGACCTCGTGAGCGCGGGGCTGTTGATCCACGACCTGGGCCGGCCGTCGCGCTTCCTGAACATGCTGCGCGTGTTCCGGCCCACGTCGCCCATGAGCATGGGGTCGTGGGTGCTGGCGGGCTCGGGCGCGGTGAACTCCGCGGCGCTGCTGCTGCGGCGGAGGCCCGGGGCCCTGGGCCTCCTGGGGCGCGCGGCGGGCACGGTGGGCGCGGTGATGGGCCTGCCGCTCGCGGGGTACACGGCGGTGCTGGTGAGCAACACGGCGGTGCCGCTGTGGCAGCAGGTGGGGCGCACGCTGCCGCTGTTCTTCATGGCCTCCGCGACGGCGAGCGCCGGGAGCCTGCTGTCCCTGCTCCCGCACACGGACGCGGAGGAGCGCGTGCTGCGCCGCTTCCGCGTCGCGGGCAAGGTGGCGGAGCTGTTCACGCGCGAGGCCGTGGAGCTGGAGGCGCGGCAGGTGCTGGAGGTGGGGAGGCCCCTGCGCGCCGGCGCGTCGGGCGCGCTGTGGGCGCTGTCGCGGGCGTGCTCCCTGGCGGGACTGGGGGTGGACGTGCTGCCGGGGCGGGCGAGGTGGAAGCAGGTGGCGGCGGACATGCTGACCACGGTGGGCGCGGTGGCCGCGCGTTACGCCGTCATCCAGGCGGGCAAGGCGTCCGCGCGGAATCCGCAGGCCACGTTCCAGGGACAGCGGCAGGGGCTGGGCGCGGCCCAGGTGGAGGGGAACACGGAGGCTTCGGATGGGAAGCCGCTGAGCTTCCCGCTGCCCGTGCTGGGCCAGGGCGCGGCGCCCCGGAAGGACATGCCCTACGCGCGGTTCATGGTGACGCAGCCGGAGCCGTGACGGGGCTCACCGCCCCGGCAGCGCGACCCCATAGCGGACCAAGTCCTCCGGCGTGTTCACGTTCGCCAGCGCGCGCAGCTCCGGATCCACCGCGCGCAGCGCGTCCACGGGCAGGAGCCGCGTGCGGAGCCCCAGCAGCACCCGCCGCAGGGACGGGTCCTCCGCCAGCGCCTCCCCCCACCGCGTCACCCGCTCCGTGCGGTACGCCGCGAACAACGGCTCCCACCGTCCATCGTGCTCGATGCACACCGCGTCCACGTCCGCCCCCCGCGCGTCCAGCACCACCCGCGCCGCGGCCTCCGTCACGAACGGCATGTCGCAGGCCACCGCGAACACCCACTCCGTGCGGGCCGCCCCCAGGGCCGCATGGACCCCTCCCGGGGCGCCCTTCCCCTTCACGACGTCCGCCACCGTGCGGAGCCCGAAGCGCGCGTAGGGCTCCGGAGCGTTCGCCACCAGCAAGCTGTCCGCGAAATGCGACCCGAACGCCCGCAGCCGTTCCAGGGTTGTGAGCCCGCCCACGCGCAGCAGCCCCTTGGCCACGCCCCCCAGCCGGGTCCCCTGCCCCCCTGCCAGGATGGCCAGCGTCACGTCGGGAAAGGTCGCGGCTCCGTCCATGTCCGCCGACCCTACATCCCTCTCATTCGCTCGGAAAACGCTTCACTGCCTGACCTTCGCCTGGCCCCAGGGGGAGAGAGCGACCACCTCCCCCACGCCCCCCGTGGACAAGGCACACGCGGCCCGTCGTAGAGTCCATCACCCCCTCCCCCTCGCATGCCGCTGATTCCCCTCCCCGCCGCGCGACGGACCGCGCTCGACGCCATCGCGCCCGCGGCCCCCGCTCGCCTTCCGCTGCTGGAAGCCCATGGCCGCTTCCTCGCCGCGGGCGTCGCCGCGTCACGCGCGCTGCCCGGCTGCGACAACTCCGCCATGGACGGGTGGGCCGTGCGCGCCGAGGAGACCCGGGGCGCCAAC
>JAFADT010000535.1 GCA_023424585.1 Pseudomonadota bacterium | reverse complement strand
CCGCGCAGCACGGTCTCAATCTCTCCCGGCTCGATGCGGAAGCCGCGCACCTTCACCTGCTGATCGATGCGGCCGAGGAACTCCAGCGCGCCGTCCGCGCGGAACCGGACCTGGTCGCCGGTGCGGTAAAGCCGCGCGCCCGGCGCGGTGCTGAACGGATCCGGGATGAACTTCTCCGCCGTCAGCTCCGGCTGGTTCAGGTAGCCATGCGCCAGGCCGTCGCCGCCCGCGAAGAGCTCGCCGGGGGCGCCCAGGGGCACGGGCTCCAGGGACGCGTTGAGGACGTGCACGCGCGTGCCGTTGATGGGACGGCCGATGGGCACGGAGCCGCCCAGCGCGCCCGCGCCCTCCACCGGGTAGCACGCGGTGAACGTCGTGTTCTCCGTGGGGCCGTAGCCGTTGATGACGCGGCAGCCCGGCAGCTCCTCCATCACGCGCAGCACGTGCGCGGGGGACAGCACGTCACCACCGGCCAGAAGCTGCCGCACGGGACGCAGGCCCTCCAGGTTGCCGTCCACCATCTGGTGGAACAGCCCCGCGGTGAGCCACAGCGTGCTCACGCCCTCGCGGGCGATGACCTGGCCCAGCTCGTCCAGCGTGGGCGCGCGCGGCGGGAACACCGCGAGCTTCGCGCCGTTGAGCAGCGCGCCCCACACCTCGAAGGTGGACGCGTCGAACGCGAGCGGCGCCAGCTGGAGGAAGACCTCCTTCGACGACAGGCTCACCCACTCAGGACCGCACACCAGCCGCACCACGGCGCGGTGGGGCACCGACACGCCCTTGGGGCGGCCCGTGGAGCCGGAGGTGTAGAGGACGTACAGCTCGTCCTCGCCCGCCGGAGCGGTGTCGAGGTTCGCGTCCGGGCGCTTCGCGAGCGCGGCCGCGTCGTCGTCCAGGCAGACCACCTGGAGCCACTGCGCTGGCAGCTCGTCCGCGAGCGCGGAGACGCTGACGAGCGCGGACAGGCCCGCGTCCTCGATGAGCAGCGACAGGCGCTCCGTGGGGAAGCTGGGGTCGAGCGGCACGTACGCGCCGCCCGCCTTGGCGATGCCCAGCACCGCCACGACGAGGTCCAGCGACCGCTCCAGGCACACGCCCACGCGCTTGCCAGGCCTGACGCCCAGGGCGCGCAGGTGGTGCGCGAGCTGGTTGGCGCGCGCGTTGAGCCGCGCGGCCGTGAGCGCCTCATCCTCGAAGCTCACAGCCACCGCGTCCGGGGCGCGAGCGGCCTGCGCCTCGAAGATGCGCGACACAGGCTGGCCGTGCGGGTACGTCCGCGGGCGGTCACTCCACGCGGCGAGCGTGTCGCGCTCGTCCCGCGTGAGCAGCGGCAGCGTGCCGATGCGCCGCTCGGGGTCGTCCACGACGGCGCGCAGCAGCGACTCGAAGTGGGCGAACAGGCGCTCCACCGACGCGCGGTCGAGCACGTCCGTGTTGTGCTCCACCGTGACGGTGAGCCCGCCCTGCCACGGGAACACGACGACGAGCAGATCCCACTTGGCGGTCCCGTTCGTCTCCGCGTCCAGCAGGCTCAGCTCCAGGCCCGGCAGTTGGAGCGGCGGCAGCGGCGCGTTCTCCAGCACGAACTTCACGTTGAAGAGCTGCCCGCCCGGCTCGCGCGGCGGCTTGAGCGCCTGCACCAGGGTGCCGAAGGGCAGGTCCTGGTGTTCGTAGGCGTCCAGCGTCCCCTTGCGCACGCGCTCCAGCAGCGCGCGGAAGGACAGGTCGCCCGTCACCTGCGTGCGCAGGACGAGCTGGTTCGTGAAGAAGCCGACCAGCGACTCCAGCTCCTCGCGGGCGCGGTTCGCGATGTCCGTGCCCACGACGATGTCGTCCTGGCCGGTGCGCCGGTGCAGGAGCGCGTCGAACGCGGCGAGCAGCACCATGAACAGCGTGGCGCCCTCCCCGCGTCCCAGCGCCTCGATGCGGGCCGTGAGGTCCGGGGGCAGGTGGAAGCGGCGGCTGTCACCGTGGAAGCGGTCACCCGCGGGGCGCGGCGCGTCCGTGCGCAGCGCGATGCGAGGCGCTCCGGCGAGCTGCTGCTTCCACCAGGCGATCTGCTGTTCCAGCACGTCGCCGCTCAGCCACTGGCGGTGCCAGAGGGTGTAGTCCGCGTACTGCACGGGCAGCGCGGGCAGCGGCGAGGGCTCGCCGCGCAGGAACGCGGTGTAGAGCACCTGGAGCTCGTGCATGAACACGCCCACGGCCCAGCCATCCACCACGATGTGGTGCTGGACGAGGCACAGGACGTGCTCACGCGCGCTCAGCCGCAGCAGTTGGGCGCGCAGGAGCGGTCCCTCGACGAGGTCGAAGGGCCGCGCGGCCTCCGCGTTCAGCTGCTTGCGGGCCTCGGCCTCCGCCTGCGCGGCGGGCAGCGAGGACAGGTCCACCAGGGGCAGCACGAACGGCTTCGCGGGCAGGATGACCTGCGTGGGAGCGCCGGATGCGTCCTGGCGGAAGACGGTGCGCAGCGCCTCATGGCGCCGGACGATCTCCTCCAGGCCCCGGCGGAGCACCTCGGCGTCGAGGTCTCCGCTCAGGCGGGCCGCGCTGGGCACGTTGTAGATGGGCGTGCCCGGCGTGAGCTGCTCGAAGAGCCAGAGGCGCTCCTGGTCGAACGACAGCGGCAGCGCGCCGTCGCGGGGCGCGGGCTGGAGCGGCGGCGTCTTGAACTTCCGCTCGGCGCCAGGGGCCTCGTCCACGCGGGCGGCCAGGGCGGCCACCGTCGGGGACTCGAAGAGCGCGCGCAGGGGCAGCTCCACCTGGAACTCGCCGCGCAGGCGCGACACGAGCTGCGTGGCCATCAGCGAGTGGCCCCCCAGCTCGAAGAACGAATCCTCCGCGCCCACGCGCTCCACCGTGAGCACGCGCGCGAAGAGGGCCGCCACGCGAGCCTCCGTCGTCGTGCGCGGGGCCACGTAGGCATCGGGACGCGTGAGCGCACCCGAGGGAGCCGGCAGGGCCTTGCGGTCCACCTTGCCGGCGGGCGTCATCGGCAGCGCGCCCAGCACCACGAAGGCCGACGGCACCATGTACTCCGGCACGCCGTCCTTCAGGTGCTTGCGCAGCGATGCTGCGTCCACCGTCCGCTCCGGCTGCGGGACGACGTAGCCCACGAGGCGCTTGTCGCCCGGCACGTCCTCGCGCACCACGGCCACCGCCTCACGCACGTCCGCGTGGCGCAGCAGCACGGCCTCGATCTCACCCAGCTCGATGCGGAAGCCACGCACCTTCACCTGGTGGTCGATGCGGCCCAGGTATTCGAGCTCGCCCTCCGGCAGCCAGCGCACGCGGTCGCCGGTGCGGTACAGCCGCGCGCCGGGCGCCTGGCTGAACGGGTCGGGGACGAACTTGTCCGCCGTCATGTCCGGCCGGCCCTGGTAGCCGCGCGCGAGGCCCTCGCCCGCGACGTACAGCTCACCCGGGACCCCCACGGGCACCGGGTGGTGCTGGGCGTCCAGGACATACACGCGCACGTTCGCCAGGGGCCTGCCGATGGTCAGGCGCTCCGCCCGGACCCCGCCGTGGGTGAGCGTCGCGCAGACGGTGGTCTCGGTGGGGCCGTAGGCGTTGATCAGCGTCCTCCCCTGCCCCCACTTGCGCGCCAGCTCCACGCTCAGCGCCTCGCCGGCGGAGACGATGGTGGACAGGCCCTCCAGCCCGTCCGTGCTCAGCTGCGCGAGCACCGACGGCGTCAGCGTCACGGTGCTGATGCGCTGCGCCTTGAGCAAGGTGCGCAGCGGCTCATCCGGCAGCAGCCGGTCGCGAGGCGCGAGCACCAGGGTGGCCCCGGACACGAGCGTGCTGAACACCTCCCACACGCTGGCGTCGAAGCTGGACGCCGCGTACTGCAACACGCGGCGGCCCGTTCCCAGGCCCTTCGCCTCGGCGGCCTGCCGGGCGGTGTTGTTGAGGCCCCGGTGCGGCAGGAGCGTGCCCTTGGGGCGGCCCGTGGAGCCGGACGTGTAGATGACGTACGCCAGCGAGTCGGCGCTGGCGCCGGAGACCGGAGCGGACTCCGGCAGCGTCTGGAGGTGCGCCGCGTCCACGTCCATGCGCACCACGCGTCGGCCCTCGGCGGGCAGCTGCTGGCTCAGCGAGTCCTGCGTCACCAGCACGGGCGCGTCGCTGTCCTCCAGCATGAAGGACAGGCGCTCGCGCGGGTAGGACGGATCCAGCGGCACGAAGGCGCCTCCGGCCTTCTGGATGCCGAGCATCGCCACCGCGAGGTCCAGCGAGCGCTCCACGCAGAGTGCCACGCGCACCTCGGGCCCGACGCCCAGCGTGCGCAGGTGGTGCGCAAGCTGATTCGCCCGCGCATCCAGCCGCGCGTACGTCAGCGAGGCCTCCTCGAACACCAGCGCCTGCGCGTCCGGCGCGCGACGCACCTGGGCTTCGAAGAGCGCTGGGAACGTCACATCGCCCGCGAGCTCGCCGCGCGTGTCGTTCCACGCCACCAGCACCTGGTGACGCTCCTGCGCTCCCATCAGCGCGAACTGGGACACCTTCGCCATGGGCCGCACGACCACGGACTCCAGCAGCACCCGCAGGTGCTCCGTCATCCGCCGCGCCGTCGCCGCCTCGAACAGGTCCGTGTT
>JAFADT010000501.1 GCA_023424585.1 Pseudomonadota bacterium | reverse complement strand
GTCCCCGCGTCGGCCGGCGGGGCCTCGGGGAGCGGCTGGCCGTCCAGCTCGGCGCGCAGCCGCTCGCGGTCCAGCTCGTTCTCCCACCGGGACACGACGATGCTGGCCACGCCGTTGCCGATGAAGTTGGTGAGCGCGCGCGCCTCGCTCATGAACCGGTCGATGCCCAGGATGAGGGCCAGCCCCGCCACCGGCACGGACGGCACCACCGCCAGCGTGGCGGCCAGGGTGATGAAGCCCGCGCCCGTCACGCCGGAGGCGCCCTTGGACGTGAGCATCGCCACGCCCAGGAGCGTGGCCGTCTGCGTGAAGGTGAGGTGCACGTTGAGCGCCTGGGCCACGAACAGCGCCGCCATGGTGAGGTAGATGTTGGTGCCGTCCAGGTTGAAGGAGTAGCCGCTGGGCACCACCAGCCCCACCACGGACCTGGAGCACCCCAGCCGCTCCAGCTTCTGCATCAGCGGCACCAGCGCGGACTCCGACGAGGACGTGCCCAGCACCAGGAGCAGCTCCGCGCGGATGTAGCGCAGGAACTTGAGGAGGGAGAAGCCGGTCAGCCGCGCCACCAGCCCCAGCACGCCCACCACGAAGAGCGCGCACGCCAGGTAGAAGCACCCCATCAGGCGCAGCAGCGGCCCCAGGCTGGTGACGCCGTAGGCGCCCAGGGTGAAGGCCATGGACGCGCCCGCGCCAATGGGCGCCAGCTTCATCACCGTGCGGATCATGTGGAAGAAGGCCTGGGAGAGCGCCTCGAAGAGGACGACCACGGGCTTCGCCACGGGGCCGATGGCCGTCAGCGAGAAGCCGAGGAGCAGCGCCATCAGCAGCACCTGGAGCAGGTCGCCCTCGCCGGTGAAGGCGTCCACGAAGGTGCGCGGGATGAGGTGCAGCAGGAAGCCCGCGGTGGACTGGTCGTGCGCCTGCTGGGCGAAGCGGGCCACGGCGCTCGCGTCCAGCGTGCGCGGGTCCACGTTGAAGCCGGAGCCCGGCTTGAGCACCGACACCACCAGCACGCCGATGAAGAGCGCGAACGTGGAGACGAGCTCGAAGTAGAGCAGCGCCTTGCCGCCCACCCGGCCCACCTTCTTCATGTCCGCCACGTTGGCCACGCCCAGCACCACGGTCAGGAAGATGACCGGGGAGATGAGCATCTTCACCAGCGCGATGAACCCGTCGCCCAGCGGCTTGAGCTTCACCGCCGTGGACGGCGCGAGGTGGCCCAGCAGGCCCCCCGCGAAGATGGCGGCCAGCACCCACAGGTAGAGGCGCGAGGAGGACTTCGGGGGGGCCGCGGTGTCGGCGCTCATGGGGGTGTCCTCCTCAGGCCGACTCCTGCTCGGCTTCGTCCTTCTCGAACAGCTGCTCCAGCTCGCGGCGCGCGCGGACGATGACCTCCATCATCTTCTTCTCGTCCTTGAAGACCTTGGCGCTCTCCAGCATCAGGGCCTCGTCGTGCTCGCGGAAGCGCTCCACGGAGCGGCGGGCCTCCGCGAAGGTGAGGCCCAGCTCCTGGAGCACGTCGCCGGCCATGGCGAGGCTCGCGTCGAACGTCTCGCGCACCAGGTGGGTGACGCCCAGGTCCAGCAGGCGGTACGCGTGCTCGCGGTTGCGCGCCCGCGCGTAGAGGGTCAGGTGCGGGAAGTGCTCCTTCACCATCTGCGCGGTGCGCAGGGACGCGGCCATGTCGTCGATGGCCAGCACGAACACCCGGGCCTTCTCCGCGCGGGCCGCGCGCAAGAGGTCCAGCCGGGACGCGTCGCCGTAGAACACCTGGTTGCCGAAGCGCTGGATGAAGTCGATGTGCTCCGCGCTCGCGTCGATGGCGGTGAACCCGATGCGGCGGGCGCGCAGCAGGCGGGCCACCACCTGCCCCACGCGCCCCATGCCCGCGATGATGACCGGGTGGTCCTCCTCCGGGGACACGTCGTACTCGCGCTGCGGGCCCTGGCGCTGGAAGCGCGGCGCCACCCAGCGCTCGTGGAGGGCGGACAGGAACGGCGTCACCACCATGGACAGGCCCACCACCAGCACCAGCAGGTCCGCCTGCGCGCGGTCCATCACGTGGAAGGACACCGCCAGGGAGAAGAGGACGAAGGCGAACTCACCGCCCTGTGAGATGACCACCGCCAGGCTCTCCGCGCCGCCCGGCTTCTTCAAGCCCACGCGCCCCAGGCCGTAGAGCACCAACGCCTTGAGGGCGGTGAGGCCCAGCACCAGCGCCAGCACGCGCAGGGGCTCGCGCGCGAGCAGCGCCAGGTTCACGGACATGCCCACGGCGATGAAGAACAGGCCCAGCAGGAGGCCCTTGAAGGGCTCGATGTCCGCCTCCAGCTCGTGGCGGTACTCGGACTCGGACAGCAGCACGCCCGCGAGGAACGCGCCCAGCGCCATGGACAGGCCCACCGCGCTGACCAGCGCCGCGGTGCCCACCACCACCAGCAGCGCCGTCGCGGTGAACAGCTCCTGGCTGTGCACGGACGCCACCGCGCGGAACACCGGCCGCAGCAGGTAGCGGCCCGCCACCACCACCACCAGCACCGCGCCCACGGCCTTCAGCGCCATCAGCCCCCCGGGCTCCGTGGAGGGCGCGTCGGAGGTGCCCAGCAGCGGCAGCGCGGCCAGGAGCGGAATCACGGCCAGGTCCTGGAACAGGAGGATGCCGAAGGCCATCTGCCCGTGCTCGGTGGTGAGCTGGTTCTTCTCCGCGAGCAGCTGGAGCGCGAACGCGGTGGAGGACAGCGACAGGCCGAAGCCCGCGATGAGGGCCGCGCCCCAGGCCAGGCCCAGCGCCCTGCCCACGCCCGCGAGCAGCACGCCCGTCAGCACCACCTGCGCGCCGCCCATGCCGAACACGTTGCGGCGCAGGCTCCACAGGCGCGACGGCTGGAGCTCCAGGCCAATCACGAACAGCAGCAGCACCACGCCCAGCTCCGCGATGTGGAGGATGTGCTCCACGTCGGAGATGAGCCCCGCGCCGTGCGGCCCGATGACCGCCCCCGCCGCCAGGTAGCCCAGCACCGAGCCCAGCCCCAGCCTCTTGAACAGGGGCACGGCGACCACCGTGGCGGCCAGGAACACCAGCGCCTGATGCAGGAAGGACATAAGGCGCCTGCATGGCACGCTGAAGGCCACCTCGGCAACAGGCGTGGGAGGTGGCCCCCTCAGGGCCGCGCGGCGTCAGTGCTCGTAGGTGTCGCGCGGGCGCGCGCTGCCGGCGGAGGACTGCGGCGCGGTGCCGGGGAGCCCCTGGTGCGGCGCCACGGGCAGCGTGAAGGTGAAGACGCTGCCGGTGCCCAGGATGCTCTCCGCGCGGATGGTGCCGCCGTGCGCCTCCACCAGGCCCTTGGCGATGGCCAGCCCCAGGCCGGTGCCGCGGGCGGCCGCGTCGCGCGCCTGCCAGTAGCGGTCGAAGATGTGCGGCAGCGCGTCCGGCGTGATGCCGTTGCCCGTGTCGCGCACGTCGAAGGACACCTCGTTGCCGCGCAGCACCGCCTTCACCGCCAGCGTGCCGCCCGGGGGCGTGAACTTCACCGCGTTGCCCAGCAGGTTGCCCATCACCTGGAGCACGCGGCTGCGGTCGCACTTCACGCGCGGGCCCTCGGTGGGCAGGTCCGCCTCCAGGTGCAGCCCCTTGGCCTCCGCCAGCGGGCGGATGGCCTCCAGCGCCTCCGTGGCCAGTGCCGCGGCGGTGTGCTCGCCCAGCTCCAGCGGCAGGTGCCCCGCCTCCAGGCGGCCCCAGTCCAGCAGGTCGGAGATGAGGCGCGACATGCGCTCCGCCGCGTCGTTGATGCGCGTGGCCTGCTTCGCCACCGCCTCGCCGCCCGGCTTGCCCGCCGTGCCGCGCAGGAGCAGCGCCGCGCCCAGCTGCACCACGCCCAGCGGGTTCTTCAGGTCGTGCGACACCACCGCGAGCAGGTCCTCGCGCGCGCGGGCCGCCCGGCGGGACTCCCCCACCAGCCGCGCGTTGTCGATGGCCAGGCTCGCGCGCAGGCACAGGTCCTCCGCCAGCGCCAGGTCGTCCGGGCCGTAGCGCCGCCCGGAGCCGGAGCTCACGAACGTCACCGCGC
>JAFADT010000494.1 GCA_023424585.1 Pseudomonadota bacterium | reverse complement strand
CACCTGGAGTGCCCATGCGTGAACATCGCGGGTGCGCGTCCTGGCAATGGCAGACAGCCCCCGAGGAGCGTCGTCCCGTGCATTCGCAGCCGACAATGACAAGCAGGCCATCCCCGCGTCCACCGAGCCCCCTGATTTCGGGACCGGGGTACGAGGCGCGCGCTCACGTCTGGCCAGTGGGCCCCGCCCCCGGGTCCCAAGGGGGAACAGGGGGCATCCGCGCACACGGCGCGCGCGGGCTGTCCGTGTCTCAGGAGACCGCGGCGTGGGTGCGCGAGGGGGCCTCGCGCGTGGCGTCGGTGTCGCCCCGGGGCTCCTCACGGGCGGCGGGGATGAAGGTCATGGCGCGCTCGGCGAGCGCGGCGATGGTGAGCGAGGGATTGACGCCCGGGTTGGCGGAGATGGCCGAGCCATCCACCACATACAGCCCCTCGTAGCCATACAGCCGGTGCCTCGCGTCGATGGCGCCCGTCGCGGGGGAGTCCCCCATGCACGCGCCGCCCAGGATGTGCGCGGTGGTGGGGATGCCCATGAGCGTCTCGCTGACCATGGTCATGGGGTAGCCCTCCAGCTTGTCGGACACGCGCTTCGCCAGGTCGAAGGACTCCGGCATGTTCGCGGTGGGCGCGGGGCCCTCCTGCAAGCCGGTGGTGAGGCCGGCGCGGAAGCCGGTGGTGAGCGCTCGGCCGCGGCGCATGCGCAGGTGGCCCTCCATGGTGCGCATGTAGAGGAGGATCATCGTGCGGCGCGCGAAGTCCGGGACGAACCAGGCCTGGAGGAAGCGCAGGGGGCGGCGCGCGAGCAGCCCCACCAGCCGGGCCACGCGAGACCACGCGGTGGCGCCGGGGACGTGGGGGGCCATGAGCAGGCGGAAGAAGCCGGAGCCGGCGGGGTAGCGCACGGGCTCCAGGTGCGAGTGCGCGTCGGTGTGGAGGATGGACCCGATGGCGATGCCCCGGGACAGGTCGCGGTCCTTGTGCTGCTTGCCGCTGACGATGCCGATGAGCGCCTCGGAGTTGGTGCGCACGCCGTCGCCCACGCGCTCGGAGAGGTTCGGCAGGCCGTCCTTCGCGTCCTTGAGCTTGAGCAGCAGCTCCAGGGTGCCGAGCACGCCGCCCGCGAAGATGACGTGCTTCGCGGTGAAGCGGCGCGTCTTCTTGAAGAAGCCGGTGCCCTCCTTCGCCGTCACCTCGTAGCCGCCCTCCGGCAGGGGGCGCACCCACGTCACCTCCGTGTCCGCGTGGAGCGTGAGGCCGCGCTTCTCCGCGAAGTAGAGGTAGTTCTTGTCGAGCGTGTTCTTGGCGTCGTGGCGGCAGCCCAGCATGCAGCCGCCGCATGCGTTGCAGCCGGTGCGGTCCGGGCCCTCGCCGTTGAAGTAGGGGTCCTTCACGGTGACGCCGGGCTCGCCGAAGTAGACGGCCACGGTGGCGGCCTGGAAGTCGGGGCGCCCCAGCTCCTGCCCCACCTCCTTGAGCACCTGGTCCGGGTACGTGTGGAGCGGGTTGACGGTGGCGCCGAGCATGCGGCGCGCGGTGGCGTAGTGCGGCGCGAGCTGCTCCCTCCACGGCGCCAGGTGGCCCCAGGAGGCGGCGTCGAAGAAGTCGTCCTTCGGGATGGGCAGCGTGTTGGCGTAGACGAGCGAGCCGCCGCCCACGCCGACGCCGGACAGCACGGTGACGTGGCGGAAGAAGGTCATCTTGAAGAGGCCGCGCCACCCGAGCCCCGGCATCCACAGCCAGCGCTTCAGGTTCCAGTTGGACCTGGGGAAGTCCTGGCCCTGGAGGCGCCGGCCCTTCTCCAGCATCACCACGCGATAGCCCTTCTCGACGAGCCGCAACGCGCTGACGCTGCCGCCAAACCCCGAGCCGATGATGAGCCAGTCGCAGTCCATGACGTCCTCTCGCGTCTCCTGGAGGCGCGTGTGCTCCCGCTCCTCGAAGAGGTCCGCACTCTATGCCACGAGCGCGGGCCGTCCTCGCGGGGTGGCGCGCGCCCTCGGGAGCAGGACGGCGCGGACGGGCGCCTCGTGGCCTGCCTCCCCGCCCGGCGTGCGGCGGGCGGCCATCCCGTCTCCTTCGCTGATGACAAAGGTACGGATGGCTTCAGAGGACCGACCCTCGTGCCCCGCCGCCTGCCCACCCTTGGAGCGGGTGGCGGCTACGCCGGGTCGGGCTCGCGGGGCCGGAAGAGGGCGCACGCGCGCACGGGCTGGGGCGCGTACTTCTGGGGCAGGAGCGGACACATGATGAAGGTGGACGTCCGCGTCTGGACGTAGCGGGGCGGCGCGGCGCAGCGGTGGCAGAGGCTGTCCGGGAACGGCAGCGGATCCGGTGGGGGCGGCATGGCGGTGGACAGCATCGCACGGCCCGGAGGGAAGGCGGTCGAGCCGGAAATCGGGCCTGCCTCCGACGCGCCTTGTATGAACTCCACCAGCCTGACGGTTCCGGTATAGAGCGGGGCCGGAAGGTACCGGGAGAGGGTCGCCGTGTTCGCCTTGGGGCTACGTCCTCGGGACTGAGATTGGCGCCCTCGACCGGTG
>JAFADT010000367.1 GCA_023424585.1 Pseudomonadota bacterium | reverse complement strand
CGACTCCTGGGGTGCGGCCGAGGGCGTGCCACCATCGGGCACCGGCGTCTGCGCGGTGGCCGTGGACGAGGCGACGAGCAGCGCCGCCAGCAGGGCGTGAGACATGGTCAACGGTCTCCGGGGCCGCGACATGACGCGGCCGGGTGTAAAGGGCGGGCGATTCAAGCCATGCCCCCCTGGGGTGTCAACGTCTACGGGATCGGGGTTTCGGGCCGCTGACGGCAGCGGCCTGCTTCCCCTTCCCCTCCGCCGCCCCCTTCCGGGACGCGCGGGAGCCAACCGTGGTGAGCGGCTGACATTTCGGACAGAAATGCGTGGTGCGCCCACCCTGGGTGAAGGACTCCACCGTCGTACCGCACTTCGAGCACGGCCCGTGGGCCCGCCCGTAGACGCGGAAGCGGTTCTCGGCGCCCGCCTCCTCCAGGTAGGTGATGTCCTCGCCCTCCTGTTCCTTGAAGGCGAAGTCGAACGCGGCGTGGATGGCCCTGGCCAGGCGCTTCCAGTCGTCGGGCGTGAGGGTGCCGGGCTTGCGCGCCGGGTGCAGCCCCGCGCGGAAGAGCGCCTCCGCGGCGTGGATGTTGCCCAGGCCCGCGACGCGGCCCTGGTCCATCAGCGCCACCTTCAGGTCCTGCCTGGAGTCCTCCACCGCCTCCTGGAGCTGGGGGCCGGTGAGCCCTTCGGTCAGCGGATCCCGCCCCAGGGCCTTCACCGCGGGCAGCTCCCACAGCCCCTGGGCGGGCACCGGCTCCAGGCGGCCGAAGAGGCGTGGATCACTGAAGTGGACCACGTGGCCGTCGTCCAGGCGGAAGCGGGCGCGGCTGTGGGGGACGGGCTCGCCCTCCCCGCGGCGGACGAACTTGCCCGTCATGCCCAGGTGGGCCATCAGGCCGTGGCCGCCCTCCAGCGTGAGGAGGAGGTACTTCCCCTTGCGCTCCAGGGCCGTCACCCGGCCGGTGAGCCGGGTGAAGTGGGTCCGCTCCGCGCCCCGGAAGACGCGGGTCGCGTCCGCCTCCGCGCGCACGATGCGCCGGCCCTTGAACCAGCGCTCCAGGTTGCGCCGGGCGATCTCCACTTCCGGTAGCTCAGGCATCTCTGGCGCCGGGGCATACCACCGGACTGTTTCCGGCGCATGTCCCCCGGTGGATGGGGGAGCGGGGAAGGCGCTTGCCCGGGACCTGGGGGTGTGGCTACGACGGGCCGCGGAAAGCCTCCAACCCCTACGCGAAGGACGACTCGCCCATGCAACGGATGGTCACCGCACTCCTGACCCTCACCCTGGCCTCGGGCCTCTCCACGGGCTGCACCAAGCAGCGCGTGGGCGCGGAGAAGGCGATTGCCAGCGTCGTCATCTCCGACGAGCAGGAGAACCAGCTCGGCCTCCAGGTGAAGAAGGAGCTCGAGACGAAGGAGAACATCAAGTACGTGGAGGACCCGGAGGTGCTGGCGTACGTCCGGGGCATCTCCTCGCCCATCCTCGCGCAGGCCAACAAGGACCGCTCCGGGGTGAAGTGGAAGGTCAACGTCATCGACGACCCGAAGACGGTCAACGCCTTCGCCACGCCGGGCGGCTTCCTCTACGTGTACACGGGCCTGCTGCTCGCGGCGGACACGGAGGCGGAGCTGGCGGGCGTGATGGCGCACGAGGCGGGCCACGTGGTGGGCCGGCACTCCGCGCGCGCCATGGTGAACGCCTACGGCCTGCAGGCCATCACCCAGGTGGCGCTGGGCCAGAACCCGGGCACCGCCGCGCAGATCGCCGCGCAGCTGGCGGGCGGCGGGCTGCAACTGGCGCACGGCCGCAGCGAGGAGACGGAAGCGGACGAGTACGGCGCGAAGTACGCCGCCGCCGCGGGCTTCGACCCCAACGGCCTCATCAGCTTCTTCCAGAAGCTCCAGAAGGAGCAGGGCTCCACGCCGGGCGTGCTCAAGTGGCTGTCCACGCACCCCACCAACGAGGAGCGCATCGCGCACCTGCGGAAGCTCATCGCGCAGCAGGGCCTCAAGGGCGACCGCAACACCCCGGGCGGGCTGCCGGCCATCCAGGCGAAGCTGCCCAAGCAGTAGCGCGTCGCGGCGCGGGCCCCCAGGCCCTCAGTGCACGGACGGGGGGTCGCTCCCGTCCGGCAGGAGGCCCGGGGGCTCCGGGTCCTTGCCCTCCGCCACGCGGCGCCTGCGCCTGAACAGCGCGAGCCGCGTCTTGCGCGCGCTGGCGGCGCTCTTGGCCGCGCCGGGCGTCTTGAGGGGCGGCTCCAGGGGCGCGGGCTGGCCGAAGTCGCGCGCGCCCTTGGCCTTCCCGCGCGAGGAGGCGTGCTCGAGGATGGCGTTGAGCTCCCCTCCGAGGATGAAGATGAGCCCGGAGATGTAGAGCCAGAGCAGCAGCACGACGACGCCGCCGATGGAGCCGTAGGTGACGTCGTACTTGCCGAAGTGCTCCACGTACTGGGTGAAGCCCCAGGTGCTGCCCAGCCACGCCAGCGTGCCGATGACGGAGCCCGGGGTGATGTACTTGAAGCGCTGCTTTACGTCCGGCAGCAGGTAGTAGCAGAGCGACAGCATCAGCATCACCAGCGCCGCGGTGAAGGGCCAGCGCAGCCAGGACCAGACGAGGTGGAACTCGTCGATGAGCGCCAGCTTGTCCGCCACCCACGCCCCCACGCGCCCGCCCAGCAGCAGGATGGTGAAGGAGAGGGGAATCAGCAGCCCGCCCAGCAGCGTCACCAGCAGCGCCAGGCCCTGCGTCTTCCAGTAGGGCCGGGACTCCGACACGTCGTAGGCCAGGTTGAGCGCCTTGCGCAGGGCGTCCACGCCGCGCGAGGCGGTCCACAGCGCGACGACGAGCCCCACGGTGAGCAGCCTGGGGCGCGTCTCCCCGACGAGGGACGTCAGGTGCTGGTTCACCACGCCCAGCGCGTCGCCGGGGACCAGCGGGCGGATGCGGTCCATCATCGCGTCCACCGCGCCGGGCGCGAACGGCAGGTACGCCACCAGCGTGACGAGGAAGAACAGGAACGGGAACAGGGAGAAGATGAAGTAGTAGGACAGCTGCGCCGCCACGTCGGTGACGGTGTCCTCCTCGATCTCCTTCCAGAAGCGCCGCGCGAACTCCCTCCACGTCAGGTCCTTGAGCCGTGGCAGCCCCATGTGGCTCCCCTCCGGGTCTGTGGGGAGCCAATGTGGGGACGCGCCGGCCATTCGGCAGCAGGCGGCCGGGCGGGCGCTCGCGGCGGGACGTGCCGGGTGTTGAACGCTAGACGAGCCCGGAGGGCAGGTAGCGGCCCAGCAGCGGGCGCAGGCGGCTCCGCACCTCGGCGGGGATGCGGG
>JAFADT010000340.1 GCA_023424585.1 Pseudomonadota bacterium | reverse complement strand
CTTCCATGGTCCCGGGACACGCTGTATGCGAGGACTCAGGGAGGCCCCGGGTGACGGGTTTGACGGGAGGAACCAGATGCGCCTGAGACACAGGTGGTACGCATGCGGGTTGGCCCTGGGGCTGCTGGGCCAGGGGTGCCAGAAGCAGGAGCCCCCGACCGTCCCCATGGACGCGCCGGCCGTTCCCCCGCCCTCCAACACCGTGCCCCGCGAAGACCCGGCGGCCACGGCGCCCGGCGTGCGGAAGGCCCTGGACGTGAAGACAGACGGCCCGGCGGCCACGGTCGCGCGGGACGCGGGCGGAAGCGCCGGAGAAGGTGAAGCGGCGTGGACGACGGCGACGGTGCAGAAGCCGCGGGGCGAGCCTCCGTCCATCACGCTGCGCTCGGTGCGCACCGGGACGCACGCGGACTACGACCGCACGGTGTTCGAGTTCGACGGGCCCCGCCTGCCGGGCTACCAGCTGGGGTACGTGAAGACGCCGGTGCAGCAGTGCGGCTCCGGCGACGACGTGGCGCTGCCAGGGGAGGCCGCGCTGGAGGTGCGCTTCACGCTGGCGCGGGCCCACGACGACCAGGGGCAGGCCACCGTGGCGCAGCGCACGCTCAAGCCCGCGCTGCCGTCCTTGCTCCAGTTGGAGCGCGTGTGCGACTTCGAGGGCGAGGTGACGTGGGTGCTGGGCACCGCTCGCCGCGCCCCGTTCCGGGTGCTGGAGCTGACGAACCCCACGCGCCTCGTGCTGGACGTCCAGCACTGAGGCGGCGGCGGGGCGGCTACTTCTTCGGCGGCTGCTGGCGCTTCTTCGCGATGAGCTCGCGGGCTTCCTTCTCCGAGTCCGCGAAGTCCACGTCCACCGTCCACTTGCCGGTGAAGTACAGCGCGAGCATCAACGCCTTGGCGCCCGCGCGCTGGAGCGGGCCCGTGCCCAGGTAGACGTGGCCGCGGAACCACTCGGCCTTCGCCTGCGCCACCAGCAGCTCCCGCGAGTCCTTCTCGATGCTGGAGTTGGACACGTCGGAGATGACGAACACCGGTCCGTTCGCCGACACCTCCTTGCAGATCTCCAGCACCTTCTTCGAGTCCTCCAGCTTCGAGGGCCCGTTGAACTTCATCACCAACAGGTCCGGATCCTCGAAGTACGCGCGATGCGCCCCGAACTCCCACTCACGATGATTCGCCACGCGGTTCGTGCCTCACCTGATCAAGGATTGCGCAGCTCCGATAGCATCGATAACGAGGATTTCCAAGGAGACTGCGGAGACCCTCTCTGCGTGAAAGAAGCGGAAGGCGTGACGCGGAAAAATGCACCCACCGTCCTTCCGCGGGTGCTCGGCGGAGCGTGTCAGGCGCCGGCCCCGGATGTAGCTGTAGGGGCTCTCTCCCACCACCTCGCGGAAGGTGCGTGGCAGCGGGTGGCGGCCCCGCGCACGAGCCGGGCTGTTCCGCCAGCATCTCGACGACCGCGCTGAGCGGTGCGAGCCGCTGGAGCGGAGACGGCCGGCGCGCGGGGAGGTCCCGGAGACCGACGGGCAGTGGAGGCCCCCGTCACGCTTCGACGTGCGGCGCATCCCCTGCGCCCGCGCCGCTTCGCAGGCGAGCAGCGGCGGCGTCCAGCCGCGTCAGCAGCTCCGCGTGCCGGGCCCGGGCCTCCGCGCCACCCGCGCGCAGCGCCATGGCGAGCACCTGCGGCAGGTTGAGCGCGGCGCCCACGCGCAGCCGCCGTTGATACTGCTCGGCCCAGTCCGTCGGGATGCGCAGCGACCAGTTGCGCGCGTCCACGGAGCCCGGCGCGTTGTACGTGTCCGGCATGCCCAGCAGGTCCGCGAAGAACACCATCACGCTGCGCGCGCGGCTGGCGAACAGGTCCGCGAACTTCGCCTGCGCGAGCAGGCCCGGATCCTCCGCCAGCCGACGCGCGAAGGCCGCGCGCCCCTCCGCCTCGGGGTGGAGCCGCGCCGCGAGGGCGTCCGCCTGGGCGCGCAGCAGGTGCTTCCACTGCCACTCGGAGACCAACCGCCAGAGCGACTTCGTGTCGTGGTTGCCCACCATCACCCAGTCCTCGGGGGCCACGTTCTCGCTGCGGTACACGTCCGCCGGGTTGTCCAGGTCCGCCTTCTGCGTGACGCGGAAGCGGCCCAGGCCGTCGCGGGCCATCACCCGCGACAGCTCGTAGGGCAGCGTGCTCAGCACCTCGCACAGCACGTCCTCACGGGCCCGGCCGTACTCCCGCGCCGTGCGCACCACGGCGTCGAAGAGGATGGCGTACCGGTCCACCTGCGCCTCCGTGAGCCCCGTCACCCAGCCATCCGCGTAGCGCGGCACCGCGCGATTCAGCTGCTCCGGGGCCACGATGGAGTACCGCGCCAGCTCCGGGTGGTCCGGCAGGTCCGGCGAGGAGAACAGCCGCGCTCCCCCCTGCACCGCGCGCAGCGGCTCCGCGGAGTCCGCGCGGTACACCCAGGGACACACGAGCCCGTGCGGGTGGTCGATGCGCAGGCCGTCGTACTCGGACAGCATCTTGCCCAGCCGCGCGTCCATGTAGCGCAGCACCGGCCCGGGGCCGTCCGGCGTGACGTACTGCCCGGGGTCCAGCACGGGGTAGTTCCACGGCTGGCCCTCCGGGTTGGTGCGGCTGGGCGGCGCGCCCATCAGGTACGCGCCGAGGAACAGCCCCTGCCGCGCCCACGTGTCCCGCGGCGAGAACCCAATCTGGAGGTCCCCGTACAGCTTGAGGCCCCAGGCCTCCGCGCGCTCCCGCAGCAGCCCATGCTGCTCGTGCACGAGGAGCTGCCGGAAGGCGTACTGCTCCACCGCGTCGGCTTCGTCTGCGAGCAGCTCCCGGATGCGCGCCTCCGCCTGCATCACCTCCTCAGCACGCGGCGCATACAGGCGCCCGTCCAGCGAGTCCGCCCACCCACGCCAGTCATCCGGCGTGTGGTGCCGGGCGGCGAGCACGTCGAAGAGGGCGTCCCGCTCCAGCCACTCCTGGTGCTCCAGCCGGAAGTCCGCGAAGCGCCGGACGAGCGCGAGGATGGAGGCGGGGGCATCCACGCGGTCGCGCTCGCGACGGAAGGTGTCCCACGCCTCCTGGAGCGCCACCATCTGGCCCCGGCACGCGAC
>JAFADT010000308.1 GCA_023424585.1 Pseudomonadota bacterium | reverse complement strand
CCGGCCCCCAATGATTCCAGCCCCTTGGCGCTGGCACCGGACGTGCTCTGCCCCTCCACGTCAGGGCGCCCCCAGCGGGTGTCGGAGCACCAGGAGACACACCATGGAAATCCGCTTCTTTGGCGTTCGGGGCAGCATCGCGGTGTCGGGCTCGCGCATCGGCGGCAACACGGCGTGCGTGGAGGTGACGAGCCAGGGCGAGCGGCTGATCCTCGACGCGGGCACGGGCATCCGCGCGCTGGGCGAGGTGATGATGCGCGAGGGCGCCCCGCAGAAGGCGACGATGTTCTTCTCGCACCTGCACTGGGACCACGTGCAGGGCTTCCCCTTCTTCACGCCCGCGTACCTCCCCACGACGTCGCTGACGCTGTACGGCCCCGGCGCCAACGGCGCGCAGGCGCTGGAGTCCACGCTGTCGCAGCAGATGCGCCCGCCGCAGTTCCCGGTGCCGCTGTCCACCATGCGCTCGAAGATGGCCTTCGGCGCCGCGCTGCACGGCCGCACCGTGGAGGTGGGCCCCTTCAAGGTGACGCCCATCGACGTGCCCCACCCGGACGGCTGCATGGCCTATCGCGTCGAGGCGGACGGCCACGCCTTCGTGTACGCCACGGACGTGGAGCTGCCCGAGCGCCTCACGTCGGACGTGGCCCGCCACTTCGAGGGCGCGGACGCGCTGTGCCTGGACGCCCAGTACACGCCCGACGAGTACGAGGGCCGGAAGGGCATGTCCAAGAAGGGCTGGGGCCACTCCACGATGATGGACGCGGCCAAGGTGGCCAAGGACCTGCACGCGGGCCGCCTCTTCCTCTTCCACCATGATCCGTCCCACGCGGACGAGCTCCTGGAGGACATGGCCCAGGAGGCGCGCGGCCTGTTCCCCTTCACCGAGCCCGCGCGCGAGGGCCAGCGCATGCTCCTGGGCCGCGCGGCGGGCGCATGAGCGCCCCGAGCCCCGAGCCCCGCGCTGCTACAGTGCCCCCAGCGCCCTTCTCACTTCCGCCGCTGCCCACCGCCATGCCCTCCTCCCCGCCGGATGTGTCCCAGGTCCTGCTCCCTCTCGGAGGCCTCGTCGGGCGCGAGGTGGACCTGGACGCCTTCCTCCAGACGCTCGTGGACCGCATCGCCATCACGCTCCAGGCGGACCGCGGCACGCTGTGGCTGTTGGATCCGGTGCGCCGCGAGCTCTTCAGCCGCGCCGCGCACCTGCCGGAGGTCGCGCAGATCCGCGTGAAGCTGGGCCAGGGCGTGGCGGGCTCCGTGGCGGAGACCGGCGTGCCCGTGCACGTGCCGGATCCGCGCGGCGAGCGCCGCTTCTTCGCGGACATCGACCGGATGACGGGCTACCGCACCATCAGCCTGGCCGCCGTGCCCCTGCGCGACGCGAGCGGCGCCGTGTACGGCGTGCTCCAGGTGCTCAACCGCCTGGGCGGCGGCCCCTTCACGGAGGAGGACACCCAGAGGCTCACCGACATCGCGGCCCAGGTGAGCACCGCCCTCCAGAGCACCAGCCTCTACCAGGAGCTCCAGCGCGCGAAGGATCAGCCGCAGGCCCCGGTGGGCTACTTCTTCAACCGCATCATCGGCGAGGCCCCGCCGCTCAAGGCCCTCTACCGCCTGGTGCAGAAGGCCGCCCCCACGGACGCCACGGTGCTGCTGCGCGGAGAGAGCGGCTGCGGCAAGGAGCTCTTCGCGCGCGCCATCCACGTCAACGGCCCCCGGCGCGACAAGCCCTTCGTGAAGGTGGACTGCGCGGCCCTGCCCGCCGCCCTCATCGAGAACGAGCTCTTCGGCCACGAGAAGGGCGCCTTCACCGGCGCCGACCACCGCGTGCCCGGCAAGTTCGAGGCGGCCGACGGGGGCACCGTCTTCATCGACGAGCTGGGAGAGCTGCCCCAGGCCGTGCAGGGCAAGCTGCTGCGCGTGCTGCAGGACCGCGAGTTCGAGCGCGTGGGCGGCACGCAGGCCGTCAAGGTCGACGTGCGCATCGTCGCGGCCACCCACCGCGACCTGCCGCGCATGGTGGCAGAGGGCAGGTTCCGCGAGGACCTCTACTACCGCATCAAGGTCGTGGAGCTGCACCTGCCCCCGCTGCGCGAGCGCGGCGCCGAGGACATCGAGCGGCTCGCCCGCCACTTCGTCGCCACCGCCGCGAAGCGCCACCGCCTGCCCGTGCCCCGCCTCAGCGCCGCCGCGCTCGGGAGGCTCAAGCGCTACCGGTGGCCCGGCAACGTGCGCGAGCTGGAGAACTGCATCGAGAGCGCCGTGGTCCTGTCCGAGGGAGAGATCCTCGAGGAGCACCTGCCCCTGCCCTCCCTGGACAAGGCGCTCCCGTCCCCCCCGCCCGCCGCGCCGGACGCGCCGCTCCTGTTGCCGCTGGCGGAGGTCGAGCGCCGCCACATCCTGCGCGTCCTGGAGGCCGTGAAGGGCAACCGCACCGCGGCGGCGCGCACGCTGGAGATCGGCCGCAACACGCTCGCCCGCAAGCTCAAGGAGTACGGCCTGGCGGACGAGGGCTGAGCGTCGGCCCGTCCTCGGGGCGTGAGCCTTGCTCCCCAGCGAGCAGCCATCGGGGCGCCGCCCTGCCCGTGGGTGCCTTTCGGCGGCCATGGGGGGCACCTCTCTTCAGGGCCGTTGTGCGTACCGCGAGGGCCGGACACGCGCCCATCCCAGGGGGAAGGAGCCCGTCATGGCGGAAGTCCTGGATGTTCCGGCGAGCAGGCATCCCACGGCGCGACCGGAGACCCATACCGGCAGGATCATCATCATCTCCGTGGTGGCCGCGCTGGGCGGCTTCCTCTTCGGCTTCGACACCTCCGTCATCAACGGCACCGTGAGCGCGCTGAAGACGGAGTTCGCAGCGAGCGAGGTCGCCCTGGGCCTCTCGGTATCCTCGGCGCTCATCGGCTCGGCGGCGGGCGCGTTCGGCGCGGGGCACATCGCGGACCGCTATGGGCGCCGGCGCACCATGATGGTCGCGGCGGCCATGTTCACCATCAGCGCGCTCGGCTCCGGCCTGGCGTTCTCATTGTGGGACCTGAGCTTCTGGCGGCTGGTGGGCGGCCTGGGCGTGGGCGCGGCCAGCGTGGTGGCGCCCGCGTACATCGCGGAGATCGCCCCGGCGCACCTGCGCGGCCGCCTGGCGTCCCTGCAACAGCTGGCCATCGTGGTCGGCATCTTCATGGCGCTCCTGGGGGACTTCGCCATCGCGCGCGCCGCGGGCTCGGCCGCGAACCCCGGCTGGCTGGGCCTGACCGCGTGGCGGTGGATGTTCTTCAGCGGCCTGCCGCCCGCGATCCTCTACGGCGCGGGCGCGTTCTTCATCCCGGAGTCCCCGCGCTTCCTGGTGGCCAAGGGGCGTGAGCAGGAGGCGCTGGGCGTGCTGCGCGACATCGAGGGGGACACCGCGCCGTCCAAGGTCGTGGAGATCCGCCGCTCGCTGCGCACCAACTACACGCCGCACCTGGCGGACCTGAAGGGCGGCCGCTTCGGGTTCCTGCCCATCGTGTGGATCGGCATCGTGCTCGCGATGCTCCAGCAGTTCGTGGGCATCAACGTCATCTTCTACTACTCCAGCGTCCTCTGGCAGGCGGTGGGCTTCTCCGAGCAGAACTCGCTGGCCATCACCGTCATCACCAGCGTCACCAACATCCTCACCACGCTCGTGGCCATCGCGTTCGTGGACAAGATCGGCAGAAAGCCCCTGCTGATCATCGGCTCCGTGGGCATGGCGCTCACGCTGGGCCTGCTGGCGTACCTCTTCGGCAGCGCGCCGCTGGATCCCGCGGGCAAGCCCGTGCTCCAGGGCGCGGCCGGCACCACCGCGCTCATCGCCGCCAACCTCTACGTCGTCTTCTTCGGCTTCTCGTGGGGCCCCGTCGTCTGGGTGCTCCTGGGCGAGATGTTCCCCAACCGCATCCGCGCGCTCGCCCTGTCCATCGCGGCCATGGCGCAGTGGCTGGCCAACTTCCTCGTGTCCGCCACGTTCCCGTCACTCCAGGCCATCGGGCTGGGCTGGGCGTACGGCCTGTATGCCGCGGCCGCCGTGTTCTCCATCTTCTTCGCCGCGAAGTTCATCCGCGAGACGAAGGGACGCGAGCTGGAGCAGATGTAGCCCCGAGAGGCAGGGCGCCGCAGGAAGCCCGTACACCTGTACGGGCTTTCTGCATTTTTACGTACCAGCGGGGTGAGAAAACACCTGATCCATTTGACACCCGGGGCCACGGGCTTTCAGCATCTTCTCCATGCTGAGACATTCCCCCCGTCTGCCTCGACTCGCGAGCCTCGTGCTCGCTTCCCTCCTCCTCACACTGACAGCCTGTCCGGGCGATGACAGTCCGGACGACGACGGCGGTACGAATGTCACGGACGGTGGCAGCAACGATGGCGGCTCCACGGACGGTGGCGACAAGCAGCCCGACGGCGGCTCGTACGATCCGGGTCCCCAGGTCTGTGGCGACGGCAAGGTCCAGAAGGGCGAGGCCTGTGACGACGCCAACACCGTGAGCGGTGACGGCTGCAAGAACGACTGCACGGAGGTGGAGGTCGGCTTCGAGTGTCCCGTCTCGGGCCGGCCCTGCGTCGTGGCGACGGCGTGCGGCAACGGCATCGTCGAGGAGGGCGAGGCGTGCGACGACCGGAACAAGGAGTCCAACGACGGCTGCAAGGCGGACTGCTCCGCCGTGGAGACCGGCTGGTCCTGCCCCTTCCAGGGCCAGCGCTGCCGCGCGGCCGAGTGCGGTGACGGCATCGTCGCCGGCGAGGAGGAGTGCGAGGACGGCAACACCGCCAAGGGCGACGGCTGCAGCGACACCTGCCGCCTGGAGCAGGGCTACAAGTGCGACACCGTGGGGCAGCCGTGCACGAAGACGACCTGCGGCGACGGCAAGAAGGAAGGCACCGAGCAGTGCGACGACGGCAACCACAACATGGGCGACGGCTGCTCGCCCCTGTGCGTGCTGGAGCCCAAGTGCGTGAACGGCGTCTGCGAGTCCCGCTGCGGCGACGGCGTCATCCTCCCCGGTGACACCACCGAGCAGTGCGACGACGGCAACACGCGCTCCAACGACGGCTGCTCGTCCACCTGCCAGCTGGAGGAAGGCTTCGCCTGCGTCCGCGTCACCGACGAGCTCCCGAACGCCGTGGAGATCCCGGTTGTCTACCGCGACTTCCGCGGCAAGGGGCAGCCCGTGGGCGGCAAGTACCCGGCCACCGTCCACCCGGACTTCGACGACAAGAACGGCGAGGAGCAGGGGATCGTGGGAGCGCTGTACGAAGGCAAGCTGACCAACGGCAAGCCGACCTACGCCAAGGATGGCGTCAGCTCCGGCACCACCAGCGGCAGCGCGAACTTCAACCAGTGGTACAACGACGTGCAGGGCATCAACATGACGGAGGTCAGCACGCTGAAGCTGAACCGGCTGGGCACCTCCGGCGCCACCTACCGCTTCGACAACCCGAACTTCTTCCCGCTCGACAACAGCGGCTGGGTGGGCGCGGGGCTGGAGAACCGCGGCGCCAACAACCACAACTTCAGCTTCACCAGCGAGACGCGCTACTGGTTCCAGTTCGCGGGCAACGAGCTGCTGGAGTTCAATGGTGACGACGACGTCTGGGTGTACATCAACGGCACGCTCGCCCTGGACCTGGGCGGCGTGCACGGCGCCAAGGACGGCTCGGTCAACCTGGCCAACGCCACGACCGCGTCCAAGCTGAACCTGCAGAAGGACAAGATCTACGAGGTCGTCGTGTTCCAGGCGGAGCGCCACCAGAGCGCGTCGTCGTACAAGCTCACGCTGACCAACTTCCAGACCGAGCGCACCTCCTGCGAGTCCACCTGCGGCAACGGCCAGGTGGACAAGGGCGAGCAGTGCGACAACGGCAACGCCAACGGCCCGGGCTACGGCAAGTGCAGCCTCACCTGCATCTGGAACGCCCGCTGCGGCGACGGCATCACCCAGTACGACTACGGCGAGACGTGCGACGACGGCAACACCAACGACCGCGACGGCTGCCCCAACAACTGCCAGATCGATCCAGGGTAGTCGCCCCGCCGTCCCCCACTCGCCCGGGCCTCACAAGGTCCGGGCGAGCATGAGCACGGCGGCCAGGGACAGCGCCCCGGCCGCCGCGAAGTGCCTCCAGGCCCGGCGGGACAGCACCCCGCCGGTGCCCAGGGCCTCCTCCCCCAGCACCACCAGCGCCGGGCGCCCGCCACGTCCGCGCAGGGCGTAGGTGCCTTCGCGGGAACCGCGCTGGAGCTCCCCCACCACCAGGCACGCCTCGCCCGGGACGCCCACGCGCTCCCAGGACAGCGCCTGCCCGGGCGCGCCCAGGAGCTCCGCCTGCGTGAGTCCGGAGGGC
>JAFADT010000302.1 GCA_023424585.1 Pseudomonadota bacterium | reverse complement strand
GGCGGAAGGGGCGCGTCCAGGGCACCGACGCGCGCACCGCCTCCAGCTCCTCCGGCGCGAGGCCCGCGCGCTCCGCGAGCGCCGCGTCCGTCAGCGCCTGGGACAGGAGCGCGAAGGTCGTCTTCACCTCCACCTGCGAGGCGGGCGGGTTCAAGAACACGGCCTTCCTGCCCGGGACGACGCCGAGGAAGTCCTCCACCCACGGGGCGGGGTGCTGCTCCAGCCGGCGCACGAAGAGGTGGCGGTAGACCAGGTCGTACCTCTTGCCGTTCACCGTGAAGGCGTCGTCGCCGGACACGTCCTCCGGGTGCACGATGTCCGCGTCCGCGCCGAACTCGCGGAAGCGCTCGCACAGCCAGCGCAGCTCCGAGATCTGCGCGTCGTTCTTGCGGCACAGCAGCGCCACCGTGTCCGGCAGCTTCCCGTCGCGCTCGGCCGCGTAGCCGTCCAGCAGCCCGCGGTAGAGCGCCAGCGCGTTGTTGCCGTTGAGCGTGAGCAGCGCGGGGATCGCCTTCTCCGGGTAGCGCACGTGCCGCGCGAAGACCTCGATGAAGGTGCGCGCCGCGATGTCCGAGTAGCCCTGCATGGCCGGGATGGTGGCGTTCACCTCCAGCGCCCAGGGCTGGCCGCCGGACACGAAGTAGTCCACGCGCGCGGTGGCCAGCTTGCGGCTCGCCTCCCAGGTGGTCTCGGCCAGGCGGCGCTCCAGCGGCGACAGCGCGCCCAGCAGCAGCTCCGCGTCCGGGCCTCCCAGGATGGCGCGCGCCATCTTCATCGTGGCGGAGGCCAGCTTCGCGGACAGCAGCGCGCGGCGCTTGATCTCCTCCGCGTCCAGGATGACCGGCGTGGCGGTGATGGGGATGGGCTGGGTGCTGCCATCCGGCTTCGTCACCGCGAGGCCGCGCTGGTAGGCGGTCTTCGCCAGCTCCGGTCCGAAATAGTGTGCCTGCCTGCGCAGGACATCCATGAGCTCGTGCACGCGCGGGAACCTACGACCCCCGGGGCTCATGGGTCCACCACCCGAAGCGCGCGCCGCGGTGGCCCTCGTCCGGCGCCTCGCCTGCCAGGCCGGGGCGGGCGTGTCCCGGCTTGCGCGGGGCAGGGGAGGTCGCTTAGAAACAACTCAGTTGCTTTTCGAGATCGAGTGGATGTGAGCCGCCTCCGACGCCCCCCCAGCCCGAGTCGCTCCCTGCCGCGCCTGCTGGCGCTGCCGTGGGTGCTCGTGTGCGTGCTGGTGTATGTGGGCAGCGTGCTCCACTTCGCGCTCGTGCAGCACACCACGTGCCTCGTGCACGGGGACGTGATGCACGTGAGCGAGCCCACCCACGACGGCCCGTTGGAGGAGGAGCTCTCCTTCGACGACGCGCGCGTGGCGAAGGCGCCGGTGTCGAAGGCCGCGCCCCACGGTGGTGAAGCCCACTGCCACCACGCCTTCTTCCGCCGCGAGGCCCCGCCTCCGGTCGGGTCCGCGTCCGTCATGGCCGCGGTCTCCACGCGCTCCAGCCCCGCGCTGGCGGTGTTCCGCTTCCACGCGGCGCCCGTCGCGCTGTTGAGGCTCGCGCCCAAGTCGTCGCCACCGCGCGCCTGAGCTCCGCCGTCGAAGCCCGCCGTCCCGGCCCCACGTGTCCGCGTGGGGCGGGGTGCGCCGTGGCCGCCGGAGTCCGGGTCGTGCGCGCTCCCGCTCGCTGAGCGGAGCCGCCGCACGCACGTGGACCTCCGGCCACGCGCACGGGCGCGCGCTTCGTCTCGCGGCCCCACCATCCAGCCCCGTCCGGTCCCTCGCGGCCGCTCCTCTCACGGCAGCGGTGCGCGTGTGGCCCGTGCGGCTGGAGTCCCCGCAGTCCATCCCCGTGTCACTGGAGTCCCCATCATGAAGAAGAAGCTTCTGTCCGCCCTGCTGCTGTCCACCGCCCTCCTCGCCGCCGGCTGCGGTGGCGACGACGAAGAGGAAGGCAACATCGACGAGGAGGGCTGCGAGCACCTGCAGAAGGGCCCCGGCGTCGCCGTCACCGCCGCGGTCAGCGGCGCGGGCCCGGCCGTGAGCAACGACCACAAGCGCTACGACATCGCGCTGGCGGACGTCGCTGGCGGCAAGGGCGGCGCAGTGTCCTTCGCCGTCTCCGAGGCCACCGACTACATCCTCTACACGAGCGCCACGGTGCCGGTGACGGTCACCAACAGCAGCGGCGCGGCGGTGGAGTTCGAGGAGAGCGCCACCAGCTCCCCGCTCTGCACGGACATCCAGGGCCGCTACGTCGTGCCGCTCACCGTGGGCACGCACACGCTCACCTTCGGGCCCTCGACGATCTCCTCCGTGTCGCTCGTCATCGAAGAGGCGGGCGAGCACGACCACGACCACGAGTGACCCCGCCCCTCACAGGAGTTCCCCATGGGTACCTTCCAGCAGTTCCTCGACAGTCAGAAGATCTCCCCCGCGGTGTTGCTGCGCCGCTCGCGGCAGCTCGAAGCGCACTCGGAGGAGGACCGCGTCCTCGTGCGCAAGCGCGCCACGCACCGCCGTGACAAGGACCCGCAACAGAAGCCCTACGCGGAGCTGGGCCTGGGCAAGCCGCGCAGCGGCCGGGGCCTGAGCGAGCAGCAGCTCGCCGCCGCGCGCGAGGACAAGCCGCTGTCTCCTCGCGTGCGCGCCAAGCTGGTACGCGCCGTCAACGCGCTGCTCACCCAGGCGGGCGCCGCCGCCGTGGACGCGAAGGCGCTCTTTGGCGACGTGCCCGCGCGCGTGGGGCCCACCGCGAAGAAGGCCGCTTCCTAGCGCGAACGAGAGGCGCCCCATGTCCAAGGTCTCTTCTGGCAGTGCCGGTTCCCTGCTCCCCTGCGACGTGCGCCGCGACGGCGACCGTCTGTTCGACGTGGCCATGTGGTGCCTGGGCCAGGACGTGCGTTGCCCGGACGGCAACGTGCTGCTCCGGCACGGCCTGGTGCGCGAGGCACGCCCGCCAGGGGTGGAGGGGCAGAGCGCGTATCAGGGGCGGCTCCTGGACGGGGGGCGCCTCACGCTGTGGGGCTTCGGCGCGCTGTGCGAGTCGTGCGGCGCCGCCGTCTTCGTGCCGCGCGACGGCTTCGTGCCCCGGTGGGTGGAGGGCGCGCGCGGCACGGCCTTCCG
>JAFADT010000269.1 GCA_023424585.1 Pseudomonadota bacterium | reverse complement strand
CCCATCCTCCCGGGGGGCCCGGGGCTGCGGCCCGCGGACCGGGCGTGGAGCTACGTGGCCCGGGGCGGCCACCGCGTGGAGGCCCCGGCCGTGGCGCCCGCCCCGAAGCGGCTGGTGGTGTCGGACGTGGAGCCGCCCGCGACGCTGGGGCTGGCGCGCCTGATGCCGTGGAAGGGCGTGGCGGGCCCGGGCGACGTCCACCTGCGGGGCCGCGCAGCCACGCCGTCGGCGGTGCTCGCGGAGATGGAGGACGCCACGGAGGTGGAGCTGCACACGCACGGCCTCTCCGGGACCGTGTCCGACGCGGCCTTCCTGGCGCTGTCCCCGGACGCGGCCGGCCGCTACGCGCTCACCGCGGAGGAGCTGGAGCGGCATACGCTCCGGGGCGCGCCGGTGGTGATGCTGGCCGCCTGCGACGCGAATGTGGGCGCGTGGCGCTACCACGCGGTGTCGAGCCTTCCCTCCGCGCTCATCCAGGCGGGCGCGCGGGCCGTGGTCGCGCCCTCCACGGAGGTGCCGGACGTGGAGGCCGGGGCCTTCTTCCAGGCGCTGGTGGAGTCAGTGCGGCGCGGCACCCCTCCGGCCCAGGCGCTCCGGGACACACGCGCCAGGTGGCTCCAGCGGGGCAGCGCCCGGTGGGTCCAGGATCTGGTCGCGTTCGAATAGGGAGCGTCCCGGCGAATATTCGCGCCGCTGTGCGTAAGAGAGCTGGGAGGAAGCATGATCACGCGTTGGAAGTCCGCAGTGGGAGCGGTGGCCGTGGGACTCGTCACCCTGTCGGCGGCGCAGGCTGGCGCCCAGCAGGCGAAGGTTCGGAACCACCCGGTGAAGGTCGCCCCGGCGAAGCCCGTCGCGAGCCCGGCGACGGAGAAGGCCACCGGCGCGGTGGACGTGGCCGTGGACGAGGGCGCCAGGGGGACCCGGCTGTACCGGTATGACCGGAGCAGCGGGAAGCTCACCCTGGTGAAGCAGCTCACCCAGAAGGACGCGGCCAGCGCCACCTCGGGCTTCAAGGCGCTGTCGGCCGTGGAGGCCGGGGGTGGCACGGCCTTCGTGGATTCGGAACGCGGCGGCGCCGTCGCGCCCGAAGGCCCGCGCCCCAAGGGCGGCGGCCCCCCGGGCGGACACGATCCGGGCCTCATCACCCAGGCGGACCTGGCCAACATCAACCGCGAGCTCGCCGCGATGAAGCTGAACAAGGCCCAGGTGAAGGTCGCGACGCCGGCCCAGCGGTAATCCCAGTCGCTCACGCGAAGCGCCGGACGGCCGTGGCGCCGGGGTAGGGACACGTGCCCTCACCCCGGAGGCCCACGGCCTTCACGTTCCTGGATGGATGCCGGGCCGCGCGTTCAACCCCAGACGCCCCGAGTGTCGGCCCTGCCGTTGCTCCCGCGTTTCCCGCACTTCGCGCGCCTTGCCACACGTACAACATGCTCACACTTTTCGTGCGTGAGGGGGCGCAGCTCGCCCGTTTGTCTTTGACGCCCTTCTCGTCCGAATGACCGTGGGGCCGGAGCATCCGCGGTGGCAGGAGGGAGCACACATGGGGAACGTGGAGAACGGGCAGCGCCGCGGTGGGGGCATGTCCGCGCGGTGGGCGAGGGTGGGGCTGACGCTGGTGGTGCTGGGGACGGGCTGTGGCCCGGGGGCGCGCGAGCCCTCGCCAGCGGATCCGCCGGCCACGCGGGAGCAGGGGGCGCTCAGCTACAACAGCCTGTCGTTCAACGGGCTGTCCTTCAATGGCCTGTCGTTCAACGGCCTGTCGTTCAACGGGCTGTCCTTCAATGGCTTGTCATCCCAGGAGTTCAGCGCGTGGTTCGACATGGAGCCAGCGCTCGCGGACGAGGTCATGCGCTACGTCGTGCGCTGCGCGGTCCCCGCCGGGCAGACGCGCTCGTACACGGATCCCGAGACGAGCACGGAGTACACCTGGGCGGGGCTCCTGGGCCTGGCGCCGGGGTGGGCCGGCGGCGCCCCCGCGACGGTGGCCGAGCAGGAGGTGATCTCCGCGTGCCTGGCGGCGCACGCCAACCCCTTCGGCGTGAGCGTGCCCATCTCCGTGCTGGGCCGGGATGGGGCGGGGACGGAGATCCCCGCGTCCGAGGAGGAGCTGGCCACCTTCGCCTGGCCGGAGTCGTGCTTCTTCGGCAACCTCTTCCAGGGCCAGGGCGTGTACGCGGGCAGCCAGAACCCGCCGCTGGACGCGACCCAGAGCACCACGCGCGCGTGCGCGGTGGTGGATGGCTCCGGGGTGCCCCGCATGACGTGCGCGCCGCTCACCTACGTGGGGCGCTGCTCGGACGTGTGCACGCCGGAGGGAACGGCGGGGCTGACCCTCACCAGCTGCACGGCGGGAGGGCTGGCCTTCCAGCCGCTCACCACGCGCCTGCGCGCCGCGGAGCTGGCCGTCTGCGGCGACGGCACCTGCCAGGTGACGGAGTCCTGCGGCGCGTCCAACACCTACAACGCGTGCGCGGCGGACTGCGGCGCCTGCCCGTGACGTGAACGTGGGGTGGCCTTCACCCGGAGTGGGAGCCCAGGCCGGAGGCCGCGCCCGCGCGCAGCCGTTCATGCAGCGCGTCGGTGAGCAGGTACCAGAACTGCACGTTGCCGAAGCTGAGGATGTCGCCGCCCCGCAGCGGCACCTCGCGCTGGCCGATGGTGCTGGCGTTGACGAAGGTGCCGTTGGTGGAGCCCAGGTCGCGCACCGTGCAGCGCGCCTCCGCGCGGCTCCACTTCAGCTCCGCGTGCTGCTTGGACACGGACGCGTCGTCCAGCACCAGCTCGCAGTCCAGCCGCCGGCCGATGCGCAGCACCTCCGAGTCCCGGAGGGTAGGCAGGGTGGCGACGAGCAGGTCGTCGAACTCGAAGAGCAGGGCGAGCATGCCCTGTTCGACGTCGCCGGGGTCCGCCATGCGGGTGGGCGCGAGCGCGGCGGCGGACAGCTCCGACGGCGGACGCTGCACGAGCGCGAAGGGACCCAGCTGATGTTGAAACGCACCCACGGGGAGGGCGGCGGCGAGCGCGCGCAATTCCTGGACGGACAGCACGTGGGGCAGCCTAACGGGTCGGCCGTCGGGCGCCCAGCCACTACCGGACGTTGCCGGTACGGCTTTCGTTGACCGGCCAGTCACTCGTTCCCTACATTGATCCTTTCGAGTCGCGGGCCGGGTTCCAGGAGGGAACGCCGGACCCCGATGCCAGCAGGTGACGGAAGGAGCGGTGGTTCGATGAGCGGGAGCGACAACATCCCGATGACCCCCTACGGTCTGCAGAAGCTCAAGGACGAGCTGAAGCACCTCCAGTCCGTGGAGCGGGGCAAGATTTCGCGTGAAATCGAAGTCGCGCGCGCGCACGGCGACCTTCGCGAGAACGCCGAGTACCACGCGGCCAAGGAGAAGCAGTCGCACATCGAGGGGCGCATCCTGACCCTCAACGACTGGATCGCCCGCGCGGAGGTCATCGATCCGACGAAGCTGGGCGGGGACAAGGTCGTCTTCGGCGCCACGGTGGAGCTGGTGGACACGGAGAACGACAAGGCCATCAGCTACCGCCTGGTGGGTGAGACGGAGGCGGACCTGAAGAAGCGGTGGATCGCCGTGACCTCGCCGGTGGCGCGCGCGCTCATCGGCAAGAAGGTGGGCGACATCGCCACGGTGCAGAGCCCCGGCGGCGTGCGCGAGCTGGAGGTCGTGACGATCCGCTTCGAGGATCCGCAGGAGGAGCCCTCCAGCGCGAGCTGAAGCCGGCTGGCTGGAGTTCCTTCGGGGGGGCGGGCCTGGGCTCGCTCCCCCGGTTTCGTTTTCCCCGTGGCGTCAGGGGCGCTTCGTAGGATGGAGGCTGGAAACACCGCGTGAACCACCCGCTCGCCAGCCTCGTTGGACCTCTCAAGTACGCGTGTCAGCGTGACTTCGCCCAGCTCGGGACCGTGCGGGATCTGCGCACGCTGATGGAGCGCACCCTGGCGACGGCTGGGGGCGTGGATGCGCGGGCGCTGGAGGACCTGAGGGCGGCGCTGCCGCACGTGGATCCGCCCGCGCCGCCGGAGCACCGCAAGGCCGCGCTGCGCCAGGTGCTGGGCGCGCTGAAGCTCAGCGGGGTGACGCTGCCGGAGGAGCTGGAGCGGGTGGTCGTCACCGGGGAGCTCAACGCCGTGGCGGCGGGGTTCCCCCGGGCGCCGGAGCGCGCGCACGTCCTCGAAGGGGAGCTCGTCCCCGCGCTGCCTCATCGCCGGCTGACGCCCGCGCAGGGCACGGCGGAGGTGCGAGCCAACACCGTGCCGCCGTGGCGTTCGCGGGACCCCGTCCCCCCGCTGGGAGGCGGGGCCGCGTCCACGCGCCCCGTGACACCGCAGGGGGCACCGGCGAAGGGGGAGCCCGTGCCCTACGGGGCTCGGATGGCCGCGGCCCGGG
>JAFADT010000260.1 GCA_023424585.1 Pseudomonadota bacterium | reverse complement strand
CGCCCGGGGTTCACTGGCCCTGTTCTTCGATGGCTTGCAGCCAGTACGACCGCCCACCGGACGCCAACGCGCCCGCCAGGAACTCCGCGAATGAGTGGGCGATGACCGGGCAGTAGTACGGGTCCGGGAACCCCTCGCGGTAGCCGTCGCGTAGGGCGTAGCGCCCATCGGTCTGGTGCTCCACGTCTAGCAACACGTAGTTGCTGTCCTGGAGCTGGCATAGCGCGTACCAGGATGCAGGGCCCGCCGCGTCCGTGTCGGACTGGGACATGACCACCCGGGCGCGGCGTACCTCCGCGAGCGGAAGAATGGCGTAGGGCGCGTTGGTGGCGCGGAACAGCCGGGCGCCATCGCACCGCGTGTAGAAGGCGCGCAGGTCCGGGTCCAGGCGCCACCCCGCTCGGCGCTCGAACGCCTCAATCGCCTCCGCCGTCGCGGGTGGGTTCGGATGGTGCTGGGCTACGGCGGTGAGCAGTTCGGTCATCGTCGGCATGGCTACTCTCCGTAGGGGTAGTTGCCCCCAACGCTCGTCCACGGTGGCTGTCCCGCGTAGCACTGGTTGTAGACCTGATTCAGGCCGGAATGCAGGTCGGCCGGGTACGGAATGAGGTTGTCCCAGTCGGTGGGGTTTCCGCCGTGCTTGAGGTCGCGGATGTGGTGGGCCGGGTAGTTGTCCCCGTTGGCGGCGGTGGGCCATGCGCCGAACTTCTCCGCCCACCGCTCGCGGAAGTCCTCGCGGATGGACTCCCAGCGGCTCCGCGCCGTTGCGTTCTGGCTGACGCTCAAGGTCGGGTAGTTGCAGCAACAGTTGGCGATGCCGAACCTGGACCCCGCGCGGAACATGTTCCCGTCGAAATCCATCTTCACGTCAGCGAGCCAGATGCATCCCTGGAGCGCGTATCCCTCGCCGGAGCATTTGTCGCGGCAGTAGTTCCAGAGCTGCGCGCTGCACTGCCAGGGGCCGTAGAAGATGTTGGTTCGGAATTGCCCGCCACCAGGGACGGAGACCTGCGGTCCAACCCATCTGCGAACGCCGCTCGCGGCGCCCATGGCGCCCTCCGAGCACGCGGACAGCGACAGGGACAGGATGCCCGCCACCAGCACACCAACGCGGCGCCGCCATGACGGCTTAATCGTGGTTGTCATGGGCGCGGAACCTACCGTGCGGCGCCGACACGTCCACTGCTCCGGACGGGGTGTCGCAATCCTGGACGGGTGGCGCCGCCACCCCTCCCCGAAGGGTGATTGCGGCGCCACGCGCGGCGCCGGGCATGTCTCCTGCTAGGTGTCAGACTGGCCCCGTAGTGTGGGCCATGGTTGACGGCCAGCGCCCAAGCGAGCGAGGCTTGACACCAGCAAGGTAGTACTGCCTCCGGGGTAGCTCCTGGGGGTGCGCTTTTCGGGTGGGCAGACCCGGAAAGTGCTAAAGAGACGTTGGCTTGGGGAAACGGCGCCCGCTAAGCGCACGTCCTCATGTCCAGGGAGGCCCCTCGTTACACCCTGCCCGGTGTGACGCGGGGCCTCTCGCTTTTGGTGGCCCTGATGGGCAGCAAGAAACCGAAACCGAAGTCGAAGGCTGAGAAGTTGGACGAACGCCAGCGGGCGCTGTCGCTGGCGCTGCCGGGGCTGCCGACCCTGGCGGAGCTGGTGAAGTGGCACGCGGACACTCTGCTGTCGCGGCTGCGGCCCGGGAGTCGGCGGACGCTCCGGAGCCTCTACCGCATCGCCGTCGCGGAGCTGCCGCCGCGTCCGACGGGCGGCGAGGTGGCCGCGTGGCTGACGCGCAAGGTGGAGGCCGGGGAGTGGTCGCGCACCACCGCGAACCTCGCGCGCAAGGCGCTGTACCGGCTCTACAAGTCCGCGCGGGACTTGCGGTGGCCGATGCTCCTCAACGTGATTGCGGAGGTGCCGCCCTTTGTCGAGGCCGCGCCGCCCCCGCGCGTGCTGCCGAACCCGGAGGAGACCTTCGAGCGCTTCCTGTTGGCCTGCAACGACGACACGGAGCGGGCGATGCTCCATGTGCTGCGCGACCTGGGGTTGCGCATTGGCGAAGTGCTGGGGCTGGAGCCGCACCACCTTTCGGTGGCGTCGGACGACGGCGCCACCATATCGCTGATGCAGCAACGCGACGCGAGCCTGTCCAAGCCCGCCGACCTCAAGACGCGCGCGGCGGCGGCGACGATGGCGGTGTCCCCGGAGCTGGCGGCGCTGCTGCGGCGCGTGCTCCGCGCACGCCAGTCACCGGCAGAGGGCGCGCACCGCAAGCCGGGCAAGCTGGCGCGGTACGTCTTCCCGTTCCGCAAGACGCATCTGGCGCAGTTGTTGGCGCGGCTGCGCGCGGCGGTGCCGGGAGCGCTGCCGCCCGGCCTGGGTTGGCACGCATTCAGGCACACGCTCGCGACGGAAATGGTGCTGGAGGCGGGTCGCCCGGTGGAGGACGTGATGGGCGTGCTGCGGCACTCCCAGATGGCTCACACCGTGGGCTACGTCGCGACGATTCGGGCGCGCGAGGTGCCCAAGGATGCGCTCCAGGCGGTGTGGGCGGCGCGTGCGGCGAAGAGGGCGAATGCCGCTAAACTGAGTGGTGGAATTGGATTGACGGTTGGGCAGTCTGAAACGCTGTGATTTGGAGGGGTTGCCATGGGCCATGAACCCAGAGCTTGATGGCGCCGGCCCCCAGCCACTTGGGCAGCGCGCAGTCATTGGTCGGGCTCGGCGTGCACGCGGGCCCGGTTGGTTTGAGCGCCGGCGTGGCGACGGCCCCGTCCTTGTTCACGACGGCTCCGGCCGCGAGGTGGGTCACGACGCCCGTGACGCGCAGCGGGAAGGCGGGGTTCTCGGCGAGGAGCTTGACCATTTCCAGCTGCGATCGGCTGGACAGCCCGCCATCCGCGATGGTGGTGAGCCCGGCTTCACGCAGGGCCTGGATGGCCTTGTTGAGCTCCTGGAGGCTCCCGCTCGGGATGGCCGCGTTCATCAGGATCCCCTGCTGCGTCGCCGCGAGGAAGGGAGCGTAGCCGGCGGACTCCTCGATCAGCCCCGTGTGCTGGCCGTCCTTGCCGAGGACCCACCGTCCTCCGTTCTTCGTGACGGACTCAGGCGGGATGCAGGGCTTCTTTCCCTGGCAGACGATCTCGAACGCCTTCTCGTTCACGTAGGCGAGGTGGCCCGACTGGTCGAGGATGAGGACCGGCCGCTCCTTGCTCACACACGCATCGAGGTAGAGCTTCGGCTGCTGCATGAACTCTTCAGCCGACTTCACGTCACACTTGCCGGGGATGAACTGCTGCCGCGACGGGTCCAGGTTCATCCCGAGGACGAACTGGGTGGCCGTCTCGGGCGTGGCGGGCGCCACCTTCATCGAGCTCAGCGCGCTCAGCAGGTCCTTGTGCTGAGCGCACTCCGCGGGCGCGGACTGGTTGTAGGGCGGGGGCAGGCAGGGCGCCAGGTTGTGGG
>JAFADT010000217.1 GCA_023424585.1 Pseudomonadota bacterium | reverse complement strand
ACACGGGCGCGCCGGTGGTGGAGGGTGAGGACCTCCTGCGCAGCGCGCTGGAGCCCGTGTGGCGGGGCGCGCCGTTCATGGAGGTGCGCTACGAGGAGCTGGACCCGGACGTGTTCGGCGAGGAGTTGGAGAAGCCGCCGTACGCGGGCGTGGAGCGCATCGCGCTGGTGGCGCTGATGGCGCTGCGGGGGTGAGTGCCCGCTCAGGGCTGACGGCCCACGTCGCAGCGGGCGGAGGCCTGGCGTGCGAGGTCTTCCGCCACGGAGCGCAGCAGGCTTCCCAGGACCGGCGTGCCGGAGGAGGACGCCTCTCCCTGGGTGAGCCAGCGCGCCATGCGCCCCAGGCTGGCGGCGGTCACCACCTGGAGCCGCACCTCCACCTGCACCACGAAGTGCTCATCCGCTTCGGGCTTCGCCTCCAGCGTCCACGCCACGCGCTCCAGCTCCAGCGTGTCCACGCCCCCGGGCAGCTCGCGCCCGTCCAGCAGGTAGCCGTCGCGGGTGAACGCGAGCACCTGCGTCACCCGCGCGCTGTCCAGGTGCGCGTCGAACCAGAAGGCCCGTCGCCTCCAGAGCGTCAGCTCCACCTCCAGCTTCCCCGCGAGCCCCAGCCGCACCAGCCTGTCCAGCTCCGGCGAGATGAAGGCGCGCGCCTCCGGCCGGACCATCACGCGCCTCCCCGAGAGCGTCGCGGTGCAGGCGGCGGAGGACTCCTCCGCCCTCGCTGTCGACGCGAGCAGGCACGCCGCGACGACCATCGCCGCGCCACGCCTTCCCTGTGTGCCGTGCCTTCCCATGGCTCAGAAGGTCCGGTTGAACAGCAGGCGCGCTTCGGGCGTGAGCCGGATCCGGTCGTCGATGCGCCACGCCGCGTCGAAGCGCACGCTGTCACCGAAGTGGAAGCTGGCGCCCATGCCCAGCCGCGGATCCGCCCACGCGGACGCGGCGTGCACGGAGCCCAGGTCCGCGAAGATGCCCAGGCCGTGCCAGCGGTACTCGGCGCTCGCGAGCACCGAGCTGTCACCGCCCCGCAGCTCCTTGAAGCCAAAGCCTCGCAGCGCGGTCCAGCCGCCCAGCGCCTCCTGCTTCTGGAGCGGCAGGTCGTGGCCCGTCGCGGCCCGCAGGCGCAGGCTCAGGCCCGTGTGCCAGTTCATCGGCAGGTCCATGGCGACGTCGCCGACCAGCTTCCAGAAGCGGGTCTCCGCTCCGTCCGCTCCGGGGCCCTCGCCGACCTCCATCGTCACGAAGCCGCGCAGCGCGGGCTCGCGCTTCTTGTTCGTGTGGCGCTCGAAGAGGGTCGTCTCCGGCGTGCGGAAGAGCGAGCCCACGCGCGTGCCGCGCTCCGCCGCCGCGCTGTACTCCAGCCGCACCACCGCCGAGCGGAAGCGCCCCTCGTTCACCGGCGCGTTCGGGAACGGCGGGTCGTCGTCGCGGAAGAGGCTGAGCGGCGGCGTGAACGACTGGAGCGAGCGCATCGTGTCGCCGCGCACCTCCACGCCCGCGAGCCACGACCGGGCCCAGCGCCAGGTGGCGAAGGCCGTGAAGCCCTGGCGGCGGAAGTAGTCCCGGTCCGGCCGGTTGATGAGGAACGAGTAGAGGTACGAGTCGAAGTCCCCCATCCGCCAGCGGTCCAGCGTGTCGATGAAGTCGTGCACCTGCGCGCCGAGCTCCTCGATGCCCAGCGCGGGCAGCTGCACCTTGGCGCCGCCCAGCAGGTTGACGCGGCGCTGGCGGCGCGTGCCTTCCGGGTCGTCCGGCAGGCGCTGTCCCCCCAGCCGCAGGGGAATGAAGAAGGCGCCCTCCAGCGTCGTGTGCACCCGGTCCCGGGAGTCGAAGAAGCGCAGGCTCGCCGAGAGCCCCGGGGCGAAGCCCGTCACCTGCGTGTGCACGGGCAACAGGTCCACGTCCAGGTCCGGAGGACGCGGGCGCACGTGCACGATCAGCCGGTTCCCCTCCAGCGTGAAGCCGTCGCTCCCGGGGTCACCCCACCCGTGGAACATCCGGCTCCAGCCCAGCTCGAACTCCACGCGCTCGTGGCGCCGCGACCCGCGCTTCGCTTCCTCCTGCGTGCGGTAGCGCCGGGTGCCGTCAGGCTCGCGCTCCTCGACGATGCGCACGCGCGTGCGCTCGTCCTGGAGGTCCTCGCTGTCCACGGTCCGCAGGAAGGGCAGCCGTGACTCCAGCCGCTCCAGGGCGCGGCGGGCATCGCTGCGGAGGAAGACGTCACCGGGCTCCAGGCCCAGGGCGTCTCGCACGCGCACCGCCATCGCGTCGTCGACGCCTCGCACCTCCACGGACTCCAGCCGGCCCTCGTCCACCGTCACGACCAGGCGGCCATCGGGCGACAGCGTGGCGGACACCGTGGCCAGCAGATAGCCGTCGTCCTCGCGGAGGGCCTTGAGGACGCGCCCGAGCGCGGCGTCCAGGCCACCCAGCAGGATGCCGGGGCGGAAGGCCCCAGCCTCCCGTCGCGCCAGCCACCGCTTGGGAGGGCGAGGTGGCGGGCATGGGCTGACGACCCGCCACGTCCCGCGGCGCTTGTGGATGCGCAGGGTGGTGACGTCCTCGTCATCGTCCGCGTCGAGGTGATGCGAGGGGCGCTCGAACAGCGGGCCCCACAGCTCCTCGGGCCGGAGGTCCTGGAGGCCTGCGATCTCCAGCGACGTGATTGTGGGGTTCTCCTCCAGCGTCACTTCGAGCAGCGCCGGGCCGGAGTCGGTGACGCGGACGCGGGGCTCCACGCGGGCGAAGAGGCCGGTGCGCGCCAGGCGGTGCAGCAGGGTCTGGATGGCCGTGGCCGTCAGGGGGCGCGAGTCCTCCGCGGAAGGTGCGCCCACGAGCTTGCGGACCCGCGCGTCCGTGAGCCGCTGGAGCCCGCGAAGCTCCAGGCCCGTGGGGGTGAGCCCCTGGCCGTCGACCTCGACCTGCAAGGCCCCAAGCACCGTGGAGTCCGAGAGGTCGCCCTCGTCCTCGGTGAAGGGGTCCGGGCACGTCGAGTCGCTGGAGTCCTCCGAAGCGGCTTCGCCTTCCGCTGGAGGAGGCCGCGTGTCGGCGGCGGACGACGCGTTGGAAGCGCTCCCTTCTTGCGGGGTGCGAGGTGCGTCACCGACCGCGGGCGTGGAGGAGCGGCTGTCATCCGGTGCGGGGCGCGCGGGGGTGTCTACGGCGGAGGTGCCGGCATCCGGTGCCGGTTGGCCCAGGGCCGCGAGCGAAACGAAGCAGAGCGCCAGTGCGAGACGGTTCATGAAGGGCGGCGGGAGCATGGTCCGTTCCAGGTGGGGCCTCACGGCAAGTGCCCGGAACGACGAAGGGTGAGCTGGCGGGTCGATGTCATGGACACATCCGGATGTGTCGGGCGGTTGTGGCCGTGACATCACCGGGCCTCGCTTCCGCGGCTCACGAGGCGACGGGCAGGCCCAGGGCCTTGATGCGCCGGTAGAGGTTGCCGCGATCCACCTGCAGGAGGCGCGCGGCCCCGGCGATGCTCTCGCCTTCCCGGAGCGCCGCGCGGATGAGGTCTCGCTCGAAGTCCTCCACGTGCTCGCGGTAGCTCTTGTCTCCCAGCGCCTTGCGCGGCGCGGGCACCGCGCACGTGGGGGCCGCCACCGCGTCCGGTCCCAGCTCCAACGGACCGTCGCCTCGCAGCAGGTTCAGCCGTTCGATGACGTTGCGCAGCTCGCGCACGTTCCCGGGCCATGGATAGGCGCGGAGCGCGGCCTCCGCTCCCGGCGCGAGCACGAGCGGCGTCCGGGGACCCGCGAGCTCCGCGGCGAAGACGCGCGCGAGGGGCAGCAGGTCCTCGGGGCGCTCGCGCAGCGGCGGCAGGTGCAGCGGCAGCACGTTGAGCCGGAAGAAGAGGTCCTGGCGGAAGCGACCCTCCTTCACCGCCCGGCCCAGGTCCTGGTGCGTGGCCGCCAGGATGCGGACGTCCACGGGCACTGGCAGCGTGCCGCCCAGGCGCTCGACCTGACGTGTCTCCAGGACGCGCAGCAGCTTGGCCTGGAGCTCCAGCGGCATGTCTCCCAGCTCGTCCAGGAACAGCGTGCCCCCCTGCGCCTGCTCGAAGCGGCCCGCGCGCCGGGCCACCGCGCCGGAGAACGCGCCTCGCTCGTGGCCGAACAGCTCGCTCTCCAGCAGCGTCGCGGGGATGGCCGCGCAGTTGACCGCCACCAGGCGGCCCTTGCGCCCCGAGGCCTTGTGCAGCGCCTGCGCCACGCGCTCCTTGCCGGTGCCCGTCTCGCCGGTGATCAGCACCGCCGTCTCGCTGGGGCCCACGCGCGCGATGAGCTGGCGCAGGGACTCCATGGCCGGGCTGTCGCCCACCAGGTGCCCTGGCTGGGCCAGCGCGTCCAGCAGCCGCTCGCGCTCCTCGCGCAGGGCGCCCAGCGCCAGCGCGTTGTGGAGCGCCGTGAGGAGCCGCTCGGGGGAGGGCGGCTTCTCCACGAAGTCCGTGGCGCCCAGCTTCAGGGCCTGCACCGCTTCGGAAGGGGACGCCTCACCGGACAGCACCACCACCGGCACGGGCAGCGGCTTCGGCAGGCGCGCGAGCAGCTCCAGCCCGGTCTCTCCCGGCATGCGCAGGTCCAGCAGCATCAGCGCGGGCGGCGCGTCCGGCGCTTCGAGCAGGCGCGCGGCCTCCGCCGTGGAGCGGGCTTCGACAGTCGAGAAGCCTCCGTCTTGCAGCAGTCCCCGCACGGCCCTCAGCACACCGGGGTCGTCGTCGACGAGGAGGATGCGGGCTCCGGTCTTCATGCGGCCACCTGGGAAGCGTCGGAGGAGGGGGCTCGCGGCAGCACCACCTGCGCCCGGGTGCCCCCCTGCGCGCCCGGTTCCAGTCGCAAGGTCCCGCCGTGCTCGTGGGCGATCTTCTGCGCGATGGGCAGGCCCAGCCCGCTGCCGCCGGGCTTGGTGCTGAACAGGCCTCGGGTGAGGACGGGGCCCTCCAGCACGCCAGGGACCCCGCTGCCGCCGTCGCTCACGGTGACGTGCACGCGGCCATCTTCCGCGGCGTGCAGCGCCACGTGGACGGGTGGGGCGTGGGAGGGAGAGGCCTCGGTGGCGTTCTTCACCAGGTTGCCGAAGAGTCGGCGCAGGCCGTCGGGGTCCGCGCGCAGTGACACCTCCTCGCCGGGGTCCAGCACCACGGGGACGGGGGACATGCCCGCGTACAGCGCGCACACCTCCGCGAGCAGTGGGCGCAGCGCGACATCCTGGAAGCGGGGAGCGGGCAGGCGCGCGAAGGTGGAGAAGCTCTGGGTCATGCGCATGAGCAGGTCCACCTCCTCCTGGAGGAGCGCCACGGCTTCGGCGAGGCGTGTGGGGTCGGGTGGGGCGCCGGCATCCTGCGGAGACAGACGCGCGAGCGACAGCCTCATTGCGGTCAGGGGGTTCTTCAGCTCGTGGGCGAGCGCCCGCGCCACGTCCTGCCACG
>JAFADT010000213.1 GCA_023424585.1 Pseudomonadota bacterium | reverse complement strand
GAGGCAATCTGCCTGCGGCGCTCGGCCTGGTAGTGCGCGGAACACAGGCCCTTGGAGCGCTGCTCGCGGGTGCAGCCATTGACCGTGCAGCGGCGGTCCATGGGCACCGGCCCGCCCGCCACCGTCTTCGGGGGGCGGCCGCGGCGGCGCCCCGCCATCACCGCGCCGTTGCCCGGCGACGCTGCGATGGCGCCCATGCCCGGCATCCCCGTGTTCAGCGCGCGCAGCATGCCGCGGCCGATCGCATCACCCAGCGCCTCCGCCCACGACGTCAGGGCAGGGGTCAGCGGTGCTTGCGTGGTCAATTCTTTGCGAAGGCGTGCCATGAAAAACTCCCGTAGAAACTCGCCAATCAAGACAGGCGTGTATCCGTGTCTTGTGTCTGGTGTGGCGAACTCTGTCAACAAGACAAGTTGGGGTCGTGTTTGACTCGTAATGTAATTTCAATGTCTGTTGAACAAAACATGACGGGAGGATCGTCCAGTCGTCCCAAGCGGTGACTTGTCTCAAGCGCGGAGAATTGTCTGCGTCAGGGGGTGCCCAGCACCCGGTAAGTGAAAGCCCTTACCGTCGCGGCCGTTGTCTTTCTACAGACATATCGAACCGGGAGCCGTGTCGCGCCCGGGTGTCTGGTTGGCGGCCCAGACGCGACGTCCCCTCTCACCGGGCGGGGAGTCCTGGCGGTGGGGGCCAGGCGCGCCGTGGGCGGGAGGGGACGTGCGGGAGACGGGGCGCGCGCGCAGGGCGCCCCCGTCGCCGGGAACAACCGGGCTCAGAGATTCTTCCGGACCACGTCCTCGATGCGCGACTTCGGCACCGCGCCGACGATCTGCTCCACGACCTTGCCGCCCTTGAAGAGCAGCAGGGTGGGGATGGAGCGGATGCCATACTTCTGGGGCGTGTCCTGGTTCGCGTCGATGTCCATCTTCGCGAACTTCACCTGGCCCTTGTACTGGGCGGACAGCGCCTCGACGGAGGGCGCGATGGCGCGGCAGGGCGCGCACCAGGTGGCCCAGAAGTCCACGAGCACGGGTTGTTGCGAGTCCAGGACCTGCGTCTGGAAGTCCGAGTCACCGATGTTGATCACGTCGCCAGCCATGTCGTCTCCTCGTGTCTACGACTTGAGTAGGGTGCTTCCTGAACGTCGGGTCCGGCGGGTGCCTGAAGGGGCGGGAATGCCGGGCTGCCTCGGTGGAACGGATGCCGCATCTTGCCGGGGGTTGCACCCCATTTCCGGCCCGTCCGGCGAGGCGGTGGTGTAGGCTGGGGGACGTGACGAAGCTCTTCCTGTCCCAGGCCCAGCTCGAGGAGTGGGCGCTGGCGGACAAAGCAGACCTGCGCGAGGGCCGCCTGGTGGTCGCCGCCGAGGGAGGGAGCGACTGGCCGCTCACGCCCGCCGTCCACGTGGTGCAGCTGGTGTCCGGGGAGGACACCCACCAGCTCGTCTCCCGGGTGAAGACCGAGGAGCAGCTGGGCCGCCTGGGCGCCGAGCAGATGGCCGACTCCATCCTGGTGGGGGACTCCGCCTATGAAGTGGTTCCGGGCTATGTGGCGGAGGTGGGCGCGCCCGCGCCCGAACGCAAGCCCAATTCGGAGACCGACCTCCTGGCGGCCTTCATTCTCAATAAAATGGGCTGAGGCCGGACTGAATGTCTCCTCGGCCGGGGTTATGAGCCTGCCGCCATGAGCCATACGCTCGTCTCGCTCGCCTGCCACGCCTACGGCCTGGCCGCGCTCGTCTACCTCGCCTTCCTGGTCCGTCAATCCCAGGTGCTCGCCGTCACCGGCCGGGTGCTGGTGGGGACCGGGCTTTTGATGCATTGCGTCGCCCTCATTGAGATGCTGGGGGCGCAGGGGGGGCGGCTGATGGGGCCCGCGCAGGGCATGTCCACCTTCGCCTTCCTGCTGCTGGCGCTGTTCCTGGCGCTGGACATGCGCTACCGCAAGCCTGTCATCGGCGCGTTCCTCACGCCGCTGGCGGTGGCGGTGCTGCTCATCGGCATGTTGCTGCACGGCGGGTCCACGGTGCTGCCGGACGCCGTGCGCCAGCCGCTGCTGCCGGTGCATGTCGTCATCGCGCTGCTGGGCATGACGGCGTTCGGCGTGGCGGCCGGGGTGGGCGTCATGTACCTGCTGATGGAGCGGGAGGTGAAGGCCAAGCACTTCGGGCTGCTCTTCTCGCGGCTGCCGTCCCTGGAGTTCCTGGACACGCTCAACCGGCGGCTCGTGGTGTGGGGCTTCATCGCGCTGTCGCTGACGCTGGCGACGGGCGCGCTGTTCACCACCACGTTGCGGGGGCTCACCTGGGCCCTGGAAGCCAAGCACGTGGCGACCTTCGTCGCCTGGGGCATGTTCGCCGCGCTCGTCAACGCGCGCATCTTCGCGGGCTGGAGAGGCCGGCGGGTGGCGCTGCTCACCATGGCCGGCTTCTGTCTGGTGCTGGTCTCCTTCCTGTCGTCCTACGACCTGTCCGCCGCTGGCCCGGGGATGCCGTAGTCATGGATTTCATCTGCATTGGCGTGTCACACCGCACCGCGCCCCTGGGGGTCCGTGAGCGGCTGGCATTGCCGGAAGCCCGGCAGACGGAGGTGTTGCAGCGGCTGGCCCAGGCGCCCGTGGAGGCGCTCTGGGTGTCCACGTGCAACCGCGTCGAGGTGTATCTGGCGGCCCCCAACATGGACCAGGCGCGCGAGCGCGTGCGGGAGACGCTGCAATCGCTGGGCGGCGCGGAGGCGCTGGAGCACCTGTATGAACACCAGGGCGAGGCGGCGCTCGTGCACCTGTTCCGCGTGGCGTCCAGCCTGGACTCCATGGTGCTGGGCGAGGCGCAGATCCTGGGCCAGGTGAAGGACGCCT
>JAFADT010000206.1 GCA_023424585.1 Pseudomonadota bacterium | reverse complement strand
GCCCTCCTCCACCAGCCGCTCCAGCATGGGCGCCAGCTCCCGCGCCTCCAGGGACAGGGCCAGCGTCACGCCGCGCTCCTGCACGCGCTCGTGGGGATGGGCGAGGAGCGCGGCCAGGTGCTGCCGCAGGGGCGAGTCCTCCGCGTGCTCCAGCATGTCCACCGCGCGCAGCACCCGCTCCGGTGTGGGCGCGCCCAGCGCCTCCACCAGCAGCTTCTGCGCCTCGCCGCCCAGCTCCACCTCCTCCTCTTCGTGGGCGCCCACCTGCTCGCCCAGCGCCGTGAGGTACGCGGGCTTGAGGCGCACGAGCAGGAGCCCCAGCGCGGCGCACAGCGCCACCACCGCCACCGCCATGGTGAGGCCGTTCGCGCCCCGGCCCGCGCCGATGAGCAGCAGGCCCGCCAGCACCACGCCGCCCTTGCGCAGCAGGCCATCCACCGCGCTGCGCAGCCCCTCGCGCTGCTCGTCCGGCACCGCCGCGTAGAGCAGCTGGATGCCCACCGGGAGGATGGAGTAGCTCACCGCCGTCTCCACCAGCCGCAGCAGGTGCACCGGCCACAGCTGCCCGGTGACGAGCGTGGCGCCCGCCAGCGGCGCGAGCACCATGGGCACCAGCGCCAGGTACATGAGCAGGCCCATGCGCTTGAGCAGCCGCTCCGCCACGAGCAGCTGGAAGGCCACGCAGAACAGGCCAATCCACAGCTGCAGCGAGCCGAACAGCGCCGCCAGCCCGTCCTCGCTCAGCGTGCCCTCCACGCGCAGGCGGAAGAGGTAGTCCACGAAGGACGACAGGACGGCGAACGCGATGCCCAGCGCCGCCAGCACCTGCGCGTACGGGCTCTCCCCCAGGTAGCTCCACGCCGGGAACCACGCCTGCAGCGAGCGCGGGCGCGTGGGCTGCGCCGGCTCCGCCTTGTGGAGGTGGTGGAAGATGGCGCCCGCGGCCAGCAGGCTCACCGCGCCGCTCACCACCACCGCGGGCGTGCCCAGCCGCTCCGCCAGCGCCTGCACCAGCAGGCCGCCCGCGATGCCGCCGCCCATGCCGAAGCCGTTGAGCACCGTGAACGCCCGGCGCGCCTCGCGCGCGTCGAACGCCGCCGCCATGCGCCCCCAGAAGCGGAACGACACGAAGGTGCTGAAGCAGTCCGCGAACAGGTACAGCGCCAGGGCCGGCATGCGCTGCCCCGCGGACAGCGCCGCCGCCAGCCCCAGCGCCAGCACCCCACCCAGCCCGGTGAGGATGCCCGGGGACTCGGTGGGCGCGCCCGGCCGGCCGCGCGGCAGCAGCGTCAGCGACGCCGTCATCAACGCACCCAGGAGGTAGAGGTACGGCAGCGCCTGGGACTCGAAGCGCGACAGCACCAGCGCGTTCGCGGACGTCTTGAGCTGCGTCACCCCGGCGATGAGCGCGAACTGGAAGGCACCCGCCGGCAGGACGCGGCGGTTCCAGGATGAGGTTTCAGAAGGGGCCACGGGCGCGGGAATGCGGACAGGATAACGTGGAGCCCGCTAATCACGAATAACACTCTCGCGGTCCCGCTCGCACCTGCCCGCCAGCCGGAGCCGGCCGCCCGCCTGCCCGGCGTCGGGGCCGGACGGGAGGTCCTTGCGGCCCCCACGAAACGCATCCGCCAGGAGCGCCGGAACGCGGGCCGCGTGGCGTACACTCCGGCGCCGTGACGCCCACCCCCGACACCCTGCTCGACGGCACCCACACGGTGCTGACCCCGGAGTACGTGGAGTTCCGCTTCACGCTGGCGGGCGTCTACTCGCGCTTCCTCGCGTGGCTGGTGGACGCGCTCATCGTCGGCTTCGCCACGGCGGTGGTGCTGCTGGTGTTCCAGGTGGCCATGGCCGCGTTCCCGGGGTTCGCGAGCGCGCTGGGCATCGTCGTGTACTTCCTGGTGGACTGGGGCTACGCCATCACGTTGGAGACCGCTTGGGCGGGCCAGACGGTAGGCAAGCGCGTGATGTCCCTCCGGGTCATCCAGGAGAGCGGCGTGCGCATCGGCTTCTACCACGCGGCCCTGCGCAACCTGGCGCGCGTGGTGGATCGGCTGCCGGCGCTCTACCTCGTGGGCGGCTCGGTGGCGCTCGCGTCGCGCTCGCACCAGCGGCTGGGGGACCTGCTGGCCGGAACCATCGTGGTGCGCGAGCGGCGCCTGAAGGTGCCCTCCGCCCTGGAGACCCGCGGCGAGGAGGGCCTGCTGGCGGATCCGCTGTTCGTCTCGCGCGTGAAGCGGCTGTCCACCGAGGAGCGGGAGCTGGTGCTGTCCGCGGCCCTGCGCCGCGAGGAGCTGCGGCTGGAGGCGCGGCTCACGCTGTTCTCCGCGCTGGGCGCCCGGCTGCAGGACTCGCTCGCCATGCAGAAGCCCGCCCACCTCTCGGATGAGAAGTGGACGCTGCTCGTCGCCGCCGCCCTGCTGCCCACCCCGGGGCAGCGCCCGGGGCGCTCCAGCCCGGGGCCTAGAAGTACGTCGCCAGGCCCACGGAGCCCGTCAGCGACGTCTGCGTATCCGCGTTGAGCGCGATGTAGAAGTTGTACTGCACGCGCACGCCCAGGCTCACCGAGTCGCTGAGGAAGAAGTCCACGCCCGCGTTGGGCCCGATGCCCACGAAGTTGCTGGTCGTGTCCTTGAAGACGATGAGGAAGCTCACGTCCGTGCCGATGTACGGGCGGATGGTCTCCTCCAGCAGCAGGTAGCGGATGCCCAGCGACGGCGCCAGGCCCACCACGCGCTTCTCCGGCGAGGCGTAGGTGTCCTTCGGGAACATCACCTTCGACAGCGAGACGACCTCGAAGCCGTTCTCGATGTAGAGGCTGCCCTCCAGACCGATGAACGGCGTGCCCGCGAGTCCCGCGGTGCTCTTGAAGTCCATGTAGCCCAGCGACAGGCCCAGACTCCGGTTGGAGAACTGCGCGTGAGCAGGAGCCGCGCCCAGCAGGGCAGCGAGCAAGCCGAAAGCACAAAGGTAGGTACGCATGGCGGCGCACTCTACAGCCGGCCTAACCCATGGAAAACAGCGCTGATTCAGCGGCAGGCCGGCGTTGCCTCTCGGGGTGGCGCTCTCCTACACTCGGTCGGCCATGCGTCTTCGCCGCCTCGTCCTCACGCTGACCGCCGCTGCCTCCCTCACCACCACCGCCTGTCTCAGCACGCCGCCCCCGCACGAACGGGCGCTCATCAACAACGAGCTGTGCGCGCAGGAGATGGCCAACGGAGACCTGCAGAAGGCGGAGACCTTCTGCAACCTGGGCCTGGAGTTCTCCCCCCAGTACGCGGACCTCTGGGCCAACAAGGGCCTCATCGCCATGTACTCGGGCAACAAGGGCAAGGCGAAGGAGTTCTTCATCAAGGCCCTGCGCTTCAACCAGGAGCACCTGCAGGCCTACCAGAACCTGGGCGTCCTCTACCTGGAGGAAGGCGCCTACGGGAAGGCCCACGACAACTTCAAGCGCGCCCTGCAGGTGAACCCGGACAACCTGGAGTCGCGCTACGACCTGGGCCTCACCTACATGAAGATGGGCAAGACGAAGCAGGCCAAGAAGGAGTTCGACACGCTGCTCGCGGTCAACCCCAACGTGGCCAACGCCCACCACAACCTCGGCATCATGGCCTACGAGGAGAAGGACCTGGAGACCGCCTACGAGCACATCTCCCAGGCCGCCCAGCTCACCCCGGACTCCGCGGAGGTGTGGCACGACCTGGGCACGGTGCTGATGGAGCAGAGCCGCTTCGCGGAGGCCCGCGAGGCCTTCGGCAACTGCGCCCGCCTGGACGAGAAGAACTCCAGCTGTCTCAACAACCTGGCCGTCGCCCAGCGCAAGGTGGCCCTCACCGACTCCGCCCTCAAGGAGCTGAAGGACACCCAGACGGCGGAGAACAGCGCCCCGGCCATGTACCTGCTGGCGCGCCAGTACCGGGAGAAGGGCCTCATCGCGGAGGAGGAGGGCGCCTACCGCAAGTGCGTGAAGCTGGACGCCAAGTTCGCGCCCTGCCACTTCGGCCTCTTCCAGATCTTCTCCGCAGCCCAGAAGAAGAACCACGCGGAGACGGCCTGCAAGAACTTCATGAAGTTTGGAACCTCCGAGGAATTCCCCACCGAGTACACGACGTGTGAGAGATTCCTGGCCAACGACTCGTTCTAGCCGTCCCTTCGGGTAGCGACACACGCGATGAGCGTCCGTCTGACCGTCACGCAGCGCAGCGAGGCCGGAGGCGCCTCGGGCAAAGAGGTCGTCCTCGACGACTCCGTCATCACCCTGGGGCGGGACAAGACCTGCCAGGTGGTGCTCCCGCAGCAGGCGGTGTCGCGCAACCACGCGCGCATCAGCCAGGAGGGCACCCTCTACTTCCTGGAGGACCTGGGCAGCGCGTACGGCACGAAGATCAACGGCAAGGCGCTCCCCAAGGGAGAGAAGGAGCTGCTGCGCAACGGCGACATCATCGCCATCGCGCAGTACGACGTCCGCTTCGACAAGGTCGTGGAGATCGCGCCGGACGTCAGCGACAAGACGTCCTTCCTCGCGCGCGGCATCTTGAAGGACGCGATGCGCGGCCTCGCCGGCGGCGAGGAGCGCTTCCTGCGCTACATGAACGGCCCGCGCGAGGGCCAGCGCATCGAGATCTCCGAGGCCCAGGAGCACATCTTCGGCCGCGACGAGAAGGAAGCCGACGTCATCCTCAAGGACGACCTCGTCTCCCGCAAGCACGCGAAGGTCCGCCGCGACTGGTCCGGCACGCACGTGGAGGACCTGGGCAGCCGCAACGGCATCAAGGTCAACAAGAAGCGGGTGAACCGCAAGGCGCTCAAGGACGGCGACGAGCTGGAGATCGGCGCCACCCGCTTCGTCTACGTGGACCCCGCCGAGCCCCCCGACGAGCCGGCGGTGAGCCTCTCCGCGGAGAGCGCCAGCGCCCCGGCCCCCTCGCCGCCGCGCCCCTCCCCGCCCCGCCGCGAGG
>JAFADT010000172.1 GCA_023424585.1 Pseudomonadota bacterium | reverse complement strand
CTTCCTGGACGGCGCGCCCGAGCCCGCCGCCACCACGGACGCGCAGGGCCGCTTCGCGGTGGACGTGACGCCGGGCACGCACGCGCTGGAGGTCCGCGCGCCGGGCCACGCGACGACGACGTTCACGGAGACGCTGACGCAAGGCCAGACGCTCCAGGTCATCTACCGGCTCCAGCCGCGCGAGGTGAACCCCTACGAGACCGTGGTGCGCGACGAGCGCCCGCGCACGGAGGTCACCCGCATCAGCCTGCACGAGCAGGAGCTCCGCGAGGTGCCCGGCACGCTGGGCGACCCGTTCCGCGTGGTGATGCTGATGCCGGGCGTGGGCAGCCTCGCGTCCGGCATCAGCTACCCGGTGGTGCGCGGCAGCCAGCCCGCCGCCACGGGCTTCTTCCTGGACGGCGTGCGCATCCCGATGCTGTACCACCTGCTGCTCGGGCCCGCGGTGGTGCACCCGGACTTCATCGACACCGTGGACTTCTATCCAGGCGCGCCGCCGGTGCAGTACGGCCGCGTGCTGGGCAGCGCGGTGGAGGGGCGCCTCAGCCGTCCGCGCGAGGACCGGCTGCACTTCACCGCGTACGCGGACCTGCTCAACGCGGGCGGCTTCATCGAGCAGCCCTTCGAGTCCACCGGCACCAGCGTCAGCCTGGCGGGCCGCTTCAGCTACTCCGCGCTGCTCCTCTCGCTGGCGGCCAATGCCTTCCAGCGGGCGGACGCGGAGCACCTGCGCGCGGGCTTCTGGGACTACCAGGCGCGCGTCGAGCAGAAGGTGGGCAAGGGCCGCCTGCGCCTGTTCGCGCTCGGCAGCTCCGACGACGTGGGCATCGCACCGGAGCTGCGGGACGCGGCGGACGGGGGCGGCGTCGTGTCTCGCTTCCACCGCATCGACCTGCGCGGCACGCACCCGGTGGCGGGCGGCGAGGGCGAGGTGGGCGTCACGCTGGGCTGGGACGGCCTGGGCCTCAGCGGCGAGCGGACCCGGAGCACCGGGGAGGCGCTGATCCGCGAGAAGGTGGGCGAGTACGGCCTGCGGCAGGCGAGCCTCGCCGCCCGCGCGGGCTGGCGCCGCGCGCTGACGTCCTCGCTGGAGCTGGCCGTGGGCGCGGACGTGGAGCACCGCCGCTCCGCCACCACGCTCACCGGCACCGCGAGGCCGCCGGGCTGGCGCCCCTCCGACGACGCGGATCCGCTCAAGCGCCCCAGCGCGCTGGCCACCTTCTCCGGCGCGTATGCGTCCGCCACGTGGAAGCCGTCGGAGCGCTGGACCGTGACGCCGGGCCTGCGCGTGGACGCGTACCACCTGGTGCCGGGCATGACCTTCACCGCGGTGGAGCCGCGCCTCGCCGTGCGCCACGCGCTGACGGACAGCCTCACGTTGAAGGGCGGCGCGGGCCTGTACCACCAGCCCCCCACCGTGCTCGTGCACGTGCCCGCCATCGACACCGCGAGCCTGCGCTACGGCCTCCAGTCCGGCGCGCAGCTCGACGTGGGCGCGGAGTGGAGGGCCTTCGAGGGACTGGAGCTGAGCGCGGACGCGTACTTCAACCCGCTGTCCCGCGCGGTGGAGTTCGACCTGCTGGACGTGGCGGAGAACCGCCGCCGCCGGGGCAGCCTGGGCGAGGACCCCGCCACCACCGGCTACGCCTACGGCTTCGACCTGATGGCCCGCCACCCGCTGGGCCGCCACTGGTTCGGCTGGGTGTCCTACAGCTTCCTGCAGAGCAGGCGGAAGGCGCGCTTCTCCCGCATCGGCGACGACAACCGGGTCCTGGAGACGGTGGAGGGCACGCTGCCCTTCGCCTTCGAGCAGGCGCACACGCTCAACGCCGCGCTCAGCTACAAGTTCGGCAACAACTGGACCGTGGGCACGGTGGTGCACTTCAACACCGGCCGCCCGGAGACGGGGCAGATCACCTCGCAGACGCAGCGCTGGGTGTCGGACGGCGACGGGGTGAACCATTGGGTGCGGCAGGACCTGGACCGCACCCAGCGCCTGGCGCCGTTCTTCCGCGTGGACGCGCGCGTCGCGAAGTCGTGGGCCTCCCAGGACTTCACCCTGGACGCGTCGCTCGACGTGCTCAACCTCTCCGCGCAGCAGGAGGTGGTGGCCTACGAGTACCGCGCCGGGTCCGGCGACGACCCCGACACCCCCCGGGGCGCCAATCCCATCCGCGCCCCCATCCGCATCCCCGTCATCCTCCCGCTCCTCGGGCTCAAGGCGACCTACTGACATGCGACGCGCACTCGTCACCTCCCTGGCGCTCGTGGCCTCCGCCGTCACCGGCTGCGACCGCTACCCCGAGGACCCCATCTTCGCCTACGGCCGCGCGCTCCGGCGGGACGGCGCCCCCCGCTCCGGCGAGCCGCTGACCCTCGAGCGCCTCGTGGACCCCCAGGAGGGCGCCTTCGAGCCCTTCGGCGCCGTCACCCCGGAGGCCTCCGGCGACTTCACCCTGGAGGTGCTCTACGGAGACGCCGTCGTCGAGACGAGCAACTCCAGCAACCGCAGCCGGTTCCGGCTGTCGCTGCCGCTGGACGCGGACGGCAGCGGGACCTCGCTCGCGTTCTCCTTCCAGGACGACGTGGAGCTGCCCACGCTCAAGCCCTGGGACGCGCACCCGGTCGTGAGCATCGGCGAGGAAGGCCCGAGCGTGGCCTTCCCTCCCGCGCCCCCGGCGCCGCCCGTGCCGGAGACGGGCGATACGCTGGAGCTGCTCGACGGGGAGAGCGGCCAGTTCATCCCCATCCTGCCCACCTCGCCGGAGCCCCTGCTGTGGGTCACGTCCGGCGGTGCGCTGCTCTGGCGCGAGACAGGCACGGCCTCGCCGTGGACCCCGAGCCCGTACGTGCTGGAGGACTTCGCCAGCCCCCGCGTCCAGCTGCGCGCCGCCAGCGTGGGGAGCTGGCTGTTCTCGCCCCTGGGCGGCGAGTCGGGCTCCGTGGAGTTCCGCCAGGAGTGGCGCACCGGCGCGGAGCCCCTGCCCGCCGGGGCGCTGCGCCCCCTCAGCCGGGGCGCCACGTGCGTGCCGTCCTTCCCCGATGTCTGTCCATGGACGGATGGCCAGCTCACCCCGGTGGACTTCTTCGAGAAGGAGACCGACCCCCGGGCGTACAGCGTCGTCATCACCCTGCCCCAGCCGGGCGTGCCCCGCCGCGCGGTGGTGCGCGGGCTGTCCTACCTGTGGGGCACGGGGGGCAGGGATTGGCTCGTCCTGGAGGGCAGCGCGGACGGCGAGCAGTGGCAGTCCCTGGCCCGCGTCTCGGTGCGGGACCTGGGCCCCCTGGAGCGCGACCTGTACGTCTCCCAGCTCGACTACTACATCGAGCCCCCCGGCGGAGACTCCCCCTACGGAGACGGGCCGCTCCCCCTGGGCACGCGGGCGCCCGTCTTCCGGGACGTGCCCCTCTCCAGCGCCGGGCCCGTGCGCTTCGTGCGGATGTCCGTGGAATCCCTCACCTACGACGGCACCTCCCCACCCGCTGAGTTCTATTCCCTCTCCGAGCTGTCCATCTTTGAATAGTCTTTGTGGGAGTCAATCCAACCCATGGAAGTTGCTTGGGTTGTGGAAGGCCGGGAGTCCATCCCAACCAAATAAATCAAGAAATAAAGGGCGACCCGTTCTTCTCATGCAGCACCGCTCATTCGTGCCCGAGGAGGGCCCCATGATTGCGCTGACCTGGACGTATGGGCAGCTCCTCAAGGGACTGACGGAGCGGGTGCGCCGGGTGCTGCTGGTGCAGGTGCTCATCCTGGCGCCGAGCTTCGGGGTGCTGGAGCTGAACCCGCTGGGTCCTTCACACCGGGGGCTCTCCCTGACACGGCTGGCGCTGTGGGGCTGCGCGGTGGGGCTGTTGTGGGTCCTGCACCGGTATGCCTTCGGGCGCACCCGGATGGCGTCGTGGCAGCGGGTGCTGTGGGTGACGGGGCTGTGCTGGCTGGGGCAGTGGATGGGCGTCTTCGTCGCGGTGGAGGCGCTGCCCCGCTCGGTTCAGCAGTGGTCCGGGGCGCGGTGGATCCACGTGGGGCTCAGCGTGCTGTTCTTCTGGGCGGCGACCGCGGTGCTCTACCGGCTGGCCGCGCCCCTGCCGGAGCCCGAGGCGGCCCCCGCCACGCCCACCGGGCCCGAGGCCGCCAAGAAGCGCCTCACGCGCGCGGAGCGTCCAGCGGGAGCCTGAGCCTCGCGCGGCAGCCCCGGCCGTCGGTGCGGTTCTCCAGGCGCAGGCTGCCTCCGTGCGCCTCGGCGATCTGCCGGCTGAGCGCGAGGCCGATGCCGCTGCCCTGGGGCCTGGTGGTGAAGAAGGGCACGAAGAGGTTCGAGGTGTCGGCGAGGCCGGGGCCTTCGTCCTCCACCCAGACCTCCACGGCGCCGGGCGCGTGCACGGCCCAGGAAACCCAGACACCGCCCGCGCCCTCGACCGACAGGACCGCGTCCACGGCGTTACGCACCAGGTTGATAAGCAATTGCTCCAGCTGGTCTCCGTCTCCGGACACGGTGAGGCCGGGGCCCGGGCGCACGGCGACGGGGCGGCGCGGCTCCAGGGCCACCACGCGCCGCACCCAGGGCTCCACCTCCACGGGCCCCAGGGTGGGGGGCGGCAGGCGCGCGAGCCGCGCGTGCGCGGACATGAAGCGCGACAGGGCCTCCGCGCGGCGGGCGATGATGCCCAGGCCGTGACGGGTGTCCTCCTCCCAGTCCTCGGGACGCGGCACCTGGGCGAGGGTGCCTCGCAGGGCATCCGCGATGGAGTGGATGGGGGTGAGGGAGTTGTTGATTTCGTGGCTGAGCACGCGGACCAGCCGGCGCCAGGCTTCGCGCTCCTCCTCGCGCAATGCCAGACGCAGGTCGGTGAGCACGACGAGCTGATGGGGCTGGCCGCCCTCGCGGAAGGTGCCGCGCCACAGCTCGTAGGGGCCGCCGTCCTGCTGCGCGAAGACGCGGGTGAGGCGGCGGGGGGCGGGGCCCTCCAGCAGCTCGCTCCAGCCGAGGGCGTCCGCGCGCTGCCCCAGGAGCTGCGCTCGCGGCAGGCCCACGAGCCGGGCACCCGCGCGGTTCACCAGCTTGAGGGTGCCGGAGGCGTCGAAGGCGAGCACCGCGACGTCGATGGCCTCCATCACCTGCCCCAGCAGCGCGCCGGCCTCCAGCGCGCCCAGGCGCTGTTCGCGCAGGGTGTCGCCCAGGGCGTTGACCTCCAGGAGCACCTCTCCGAGCGGATCTCCGGCGCGCCCGCCCCGGCCGCGCACGGAGTAGTCCCCTTCACGCAGGGCGGCCAGCAGACCCGCGACGGTGTGCAGGGGCCGCACGACGCGCTCGCGGAGCGCCAGACACGCTCCGGCGTGGACGCCCACCACGAGCACGGACAGCGTCCAGCGCACCTTGGCGGTGAAGTCCCCCGTCCAGAGGAGCACGAGCGTCACGAGCACCGCGGGCAGGCCCGCGAGGACCGCGAGCCACAGGATGCGCAGGTCGTGTGGCACGCGGGACTTCTGTTCGTGCGCGTCCTGCGCGTGCGCGAGGTTCATGGCACGCGAGGCTTGCGGTGCCGAGACCTGACGCTCGTCCGCCTGAGCCGTGGCGCTCGGGCCTTGCGGCGACGACACCTGCGCTGCCTCCGCACGCGGCGCGGCGCTCGGGCCTTGCGGCGACGACACCTGCGCTGTCTCCGCACGCGGCGCGGCGCTCGGAGCGTGCGGCGACGAGGGGCCGCGTTTCACCTGGCGCCCTTGATGCCGTAGTACTGGAGCCGCCGGTAGAGCGCGCTGCGCGACAGCCCGAGCGCCTTCGCCGCTTCACTCACGTTGCCGTCGTGCCGGCCGAGCGCGCGCTCGATGAGGTAGCGCTCCACCTCCTCCAGCGTCATCTCCTCCAGGCGCGCGCTCCCGGTGTTCGCGGGCCCCATCCGCTTGAGCAGCAGGTCCTCCGCCTCCACCCGGTCCCCCACCGACATCAGCAGCGCGCGCTCCACCGCGTGCTCCAGCTCGCGCACGTTGCCCGGCCAGGGATACGCGATGAGCGCCTCCATGGCCCCCGGCGCCAGGTGGATGTCGGGACGGCCGTAACGCTGGCCCTGCGCCGCCAGGAAGTGCGCCGCGAGCAGCGGGATGTCCTCGCGCCGCTCCCGCAGCGGCGGCAGCTGCACCTCCACCGTGTTGAGCCGGTAGAGCAGGTCCTCGCGGAAGCGCCCCTCCGCCACCGCCCGGCCCAGGTCCACGTTCGTCGCGCTCACCACGCGCACGTCCACGCGCCGCGTCCGCGACGAGCCCACCGGGTGCAGCTCCCCCGTCTGGAGCACCCGCAGCAGCTTCGCCTGCTGCGTCAGCGGCATGTTCCCAATCTCATCCAGGAAGAGCGTGCCGCCGTCCGCCAGCTCGAAGCAGCCGATGCGGTCCGCCTTCGCGTCCGTGAACGCGCCCTTCACGTGACCGAAGAGCTCGCTCTCGAAGACGCCCTCGGACAGCCCGCCGGAGTTCACCGCGACGAAGGGCCGGTCCGCGCGCGGGCTCGCCGCGTGGATGAGCCGCGCCACCACCTCCTTGCCCGTGCCGTGCTCGCCCGTCACCAGCACCGGCGCCGAGGCCGGCGCCACCCGCTCGATGAGCCTGCGCACCGGCTGCATCGCCCGCGACTCGCCGACCATGGGCGAGCGTCCGCCCTGCTCGCGGCGCAGGTGCTGGTTCTCCTCCTCCAGCCGCCGGCTTCGCCGCAGCGCCCGGGACCACTCCAGCTGCGTGCGCAGCGTGGCCAGCAGTCGCGTGTTGTCCCAGGGCTTCTGCACGTAGTCGCGCGCGCCCAGGCGCATCGCCTCCACCGCGCCCTCGACGCTGCCCCACGCCGTCATCACCACCACGGGCAGCAGCGCGTCCCGCGCGCGCAGCTCGCCCAGGAGGTCCAGGCCCTCCCGTCCGGACGTGGTGTCGCGCGCGTAGTTCAGGTCCATCAACACCAGGTCCACGTCCTCCGCGTCCAGCGTGGCCTTCACGCCCGCGGGGGACTGCGAGCTCACCACCGTGTAGCCATCGCGCTTGAGCAGCAGCCGCAGCGCCTCCAGCACGTCCGGCTGGTCGTCGGCCACGAGGATGCGGGTGGGGCGGGGAGCGGGAGGTTCGGACACGGGGGACACCACGGGGCGCGACTGTGCCAGAAAGAAAGGACGTCAGTCCGCCCGGAGCGAGCTGATGGGGTCCACGCGCGTCGCCCGCCGGGCAGGCAGCCACGACGCCCCCAACGCCACCCCGGTCAGCAGCAGCGCCACCCCGCCGAACGTCCACGGGTCGTCCGCCGACACGCCATACAGCAGCGACCCCAGCAGGCGCGCCAGCCCCAGGGACAGGCACAGCCCCACCGCCACGCCCGTGAGCGACAGCCGCAGGCCCTGCGCCAGCACCAGCCGCAGCACGTCGCCTCGCGCCGCGCCCAGCGCCATGCGGATGCCCAGCTCCCGCGTGCGCTGCGACACCGAGAAGGCGATGACGCCCGACAGCCCCAGCGCCGCGAGCAGCAGCGCGACGCCCGCGAACAGGCCCATCACCAGCGCGGACAGCCGCCGGGCCCCCGTGGCCTCGTCCAGCCGCCGCGTGAGCGGGGACACGTCGAACAGCGGCAGGTCCGCGTCCACCGCGCGCACCTCCGCCTCCACCTGGGCCCGCACCGCCTCCGGGTCCCCCGACCTCACGCGCACCACGAGGCCCATGGAGACGGACGGGAGCTGCGACAGCGCGTAGTACCCGGCCGGACGCGCCGGCACGTCCAGGCCCCACTCGCGCAGGTCGTCCACGACGCCCACCACCGTGGCCCACTGCATGTCCTGGCCGTGCAGCTTCACCCGGTGCCCCAGCGCGTCGCCCTGGGGCCAGAAGAGGTCCGCGAAGGAGCGGTTGATGACCACCACCCACGGCGCGTCCGGCGCGTCCGAGTCCTCCAGCAACCGGCCCTGCCGCAGGTGGACGCGCAGCGCCTTCAGGTAGCCGGGAGTGGCGGCGCGGAGCTCCACCGCCTTCCACAGCTCGCCCGGCTGGCGTGGGCGCCCGTCGATGTCGAAGCTGTTGTCCATGGCGCCCCCCAGCGGGAGCACGTTCGTCAGCCCCGCGGACTCCACGCCCGGCAGCGCCTGGAGCCGGGGCAGCAGGGCCTGCTGGAAGGCCGCCTGCTTCGCCCGGTCCGGGTACTGCACCCGGGGCAGCGCCAGCTGGCCGGTGAGCACGCCATCGGGCACGAAGCCCGCGTCCACCCGCTGGAGCGCGAGGAAGCTCCTCACGAACAGGCCCGCGCCCACCAGCAGCACCAGCGCGAGCGACACCTGCGCCACCACCAGCGCGGCGCGCAGCCGGCCCGTGCGGTGGCTGCCCGTGGCACGGGCGCCTTCACGCATCGCCGCGTGCAGGTCCACGCGGCTGGCCTGGAGCGCGGGCACCAGCCCGAAGAGCACGCCCGTGAGCACCGACACCGCCACCGTGAAGAGCGCGGAGGCCACGTCCAGCCTCACGCTCCGGGCGCGCGGCAGGCCCTCGCCCACCGTGGCCACCAGCGCGTCCGTGCCCCACAGCGCGAGCAGCAGCCCCACCGCGCCCGCCATCAGCGACAGCACCAGGCTCTCCGTGAGGAACTGCGCCACCAGCCGCGTCCGGCCCGCGCCCAGCGCCGCGCGGATGGACACCTCGCGGGCCCGGGACACCGCCCGCGCGAGCAGCAGGTTGGCCACGCTGGAGCACGCCACCAGCAGCACGAAGCCCACCGCGCCCCAGAGCAGCCACAGCGTCTCGCGGACCCCGCCCACCACGTGGTCCTCCAGCGACGTCACGCTCATGGACCACCCCGCCTGCCGGTACTGGTCCACCAGGTCCGGCGTACGCGCGTCGCCCATGCGCGCCAGGTCCGCTCGCGCGCCGTCCAGCGTCATGCCCGGCTTGAGCCGCGCCAGCACGCTCAGGAAGCGGTTGCCTCGGCGGGACTCCTCCTGCTGCTCCGGCGTCGGCGCGAAGGGCAGCACCGCCTCCGTGTCCTCCGGATAGACGTGGCCCGGTGGCAGCACGCCCACCACCGTGCGCGGCACGCCGTCCAGCCGCAGCACGCGCCCCAGCACCTCCGGGTCCCTGGCGAAGCAGGTGCGCCACGCGGCGTCCGTGAGCACCACGACGTGATCCTGCCCCGGCGTCTCCTCCTCCGCGGTGAAGCCCCGGCCGAGCACCGGCGCGACGCCCAGCGTGGGCAGGAACGACGCCGTGGCGATGACGACGCGCAGGCGCCGGGGCGCATCCCCTCCCGTGAGCGTCATGTCGTCGGGCCGGAAGGCCGCCAGCGACGCGAAGGCCCGCGTGTGCGTGGTCATGTCCCGGTACTCCGGCACCGAGTTGGACACCTCCTTCAGACCGAAGGCGTCGAAGTTCGGAGCCAGCAGCACCAGCCGCTCCGGCTGCGCGAAGGGCGGCGGGGTGAGCAGCACGCCCTTCACCACGCTGAACACGGCGCTGTTCGCGCCGATGCCCAGCGCCAGCGTCAGCACCGCCGCCGCCACGAAGCCGGGAGCGTTCCTCAGGGAGCGCCACGCGTAGCGCAAGTCGCCGAGCAGGTGTTCCATGGCCGAGTCCCCTGCTTCAGCGGAGCTGCTCGTCCTGCACGACGCGGCCGTCGAACAGGCTCACCGTGCGCGTGGCGATGCGCGCGTGCGCCGGGTCGTGCGTCACCATGCACAGCGTGGAGCCCGCCTTGTGCAGGTCGGACAAGAGCTGCATCACCGCCTCGCCGTTCTTCGAGTCCAGGTTGCCCGTGGGCTCGTCCGCCAGGAGGATGAGGGGGTCTCCCGCCACGGCGCGCGCCACCGCCACGCGCTGCTGCTGGCCGCCGGACAGCTGCCCCGGCAGGTGCCGCGCCCGGTGCGCCATGCCCACGCGCTCCAGGGCCCGCTCCACGCGCTGCCTGCGCTCCTGCGCGGGCAGGCCCCGGTAGGTGAGCGGCAGCTCCACGTTCTCGAAGACGGTGAGGTCGCCGATGAGGTTGAAGCTCTGGAAGATGAAGCCGATGTGCTGGTTGCGCACCTTCGCCCGCTCCGTGGGCGACAGCTCCAGCACGCTCCTGCCGTCCAGCAGGTAGCTGCCGCGCGTGGCGGTGTCCAGCAGCCCCAGCACCGCGAGCAGCGTGGACTTGCCGGAGCCGGACGGGCCGACGATGGCCACCCACTCGTTCTCGCGGATGGTGAGCTGGATGTTGGAGAGGGCGTGCGTCTCCACCTCCTCCGTCTCGAACACCTTCGTCAAACCCTCGAGCGTGATGAGGGACTTGCCCGCCTCCACCTTGGGCCCCTCCGCCAGCACCGCCGCGTCGTCGGAAGCGGGAGTCTCCACAC
>JAFADT010000159.1 GCA_023424585.1 Pseudomonadota bacterium | reverse complement strand
GGCCCACGCCCAGGCTGGTGCCCACGAAGTGCAGCCAGCGTGTCGACGCCTGCGAGTGCTCGCGCAGATAGAACGGCCAGAACTCGGCATAGGTCTGGATGCGGTCGGACATGAAGTGAAGTTGTGTCCAGCCGCCCGCCTCCCGTCAACCCATGCGGGCTCTCTTCGTGCCGGTCGGGACACCGGTCACCCCCGAGGCCACGGCAACCCGGACGGGGACTGTCGGCAGGAGGGCGGACAGGCGGTCCTCGACGCGCCCGGTCGTTCCAGGCGGGTAGGGAACAATCCGGTGCGGACAGCCTGGAGGTGGGGAGGCGCGAACCGCGCGTGTCGTGAAAGACTCGGGGGCGCGCATGAGTGACTGGACGCCCAAGCTGAACCCCACGGTGGACCTGCGGCGGCTCCCGCTGAACGCGGAGGAGGGCTTCGTGCTGTCGCGGCTGGACGGCCACACGCGCGAGAAGGACCTGCCCGCGCTGACGGGGTTCCCCCCGGACAAGCTGCGGGACATCCTCGCGAGGCTGGTGTCGCAGGGGGCGCTGCTGCCGGGCGCGGAGCCCGCGAGCGCCGTGAACACGCTCCGGCCTCCGGATGCGCCACCCGCGAGCGCCGCGCTCCTGGTGGGCGCGGCCGTGGAGGAACGCGCCATGCCCTCGCTCGATGAGAGCGGGACGGAGCCGCTGCCGGAGGCGGAGGCCTCGGGCGACTCCGACGAGGAGGCCGCGCCCGCGGACGACGTGCCCGAAGCGGTGCTGGGCGACTACCGCAAGCTCTTCGAGACGCGGCTGCACGCGCTGCCGGAGGACCAGCGGGTGGCGCTCGCGAAGGGGGCGGAGGAGCCGGAGCTGTCCGCGCTGTGCTTCGACCCGGTGCCCGCCGTCATCAAGGCGGTGCTGGAGAGCTCCCGCGTGGGCCTTGCGCACGCGAGGCTCATCGCCAGGCACCACCGCAACCCCGTGGGCCTGGAGGCGCTGGTCGCGCGAGCGGCCTTCGCGTCAGACGCGGGCGTGCGCCGCTTCCTCGTGCGCAACCCGCAGCTGCCGGTGGCCGTCTTCCGCCGCCTGTGGGCGATGCGCCGCCTGATGGAGCACCACAAGCTCACGGTGGACCGCGACGTGCCGGAGCAGACCCGCCGCGCCGCGCGCGAGCTGCTGCGCCAGCGCTTCTCCACCGGCCCGTCCGAGGAGAAGGTCGAGCTCATCCTCAACACGGAAGGCCGGGCCCTGGGCGCGCTCGTGGGCATGCCGGTGGACGGCAAGACGACGTCGCTCCTGTGCGGGCGCACGTACCGCTCGCCCATGCTGGTGCAGAACATCGCGCGCTGGAGCGCCGCGCCGCCCGCCCTCATCGCGCACCTGCTCAAGCAGGAGCTGGTCCGCCGTCAGCCCCAGCTGCGCATGATGCTCGCGCGCCACCCCAACGCCCCCGCGGACGCGAAGCGCGCCTGAGCCACAAGCCCGCCACGGCCACTTGACTACAGCCGTAGTCATGACATATCGCTCCTAACTACAACTGTCATCAGGAGGGGTGCCGTGGACAGACCGCCGCATGGACAGAGGTCGCTCCCGTCGTTCGTCCGGGAGGGCCTGGGCTGGCTCCTGGCCCTGCACCTGCTGCTCGCGCTGATGCCTCACGCGCACCTCGCGCAATCGCTGCGCGCCGGGGGCCACAAGGTCCGCGTGTGGTGGAAGGCGGCGGACACCGTGCGCCGTCACGCGGCGCCCCTCGTGCGCGCGGAGCTGGAGGCGTGGTGGCACGACGCGCTGGCGGGCCGGTGCGCGCCCGGGGCGTCCCGCGTGTGACGCGGCTCAGGGCTTGCGCGCGGTGATGAGCGGCTGGTTGAAGCCGGTCTCCTCCGGCGTGTACCAGCGCGGATCCACCAGCCCCGCCTTCGTGAGCGCCTGCTCCAGCTCCACGGGTTGCAGCAGGCGGTAGACGCCGGTGTGCTCGGTGGTGTGCCAGACGCCGGACTCCTGGCGCAGGATGAACTGGCGCACGGTGTATTGCCTCTCATCCACCGCCCAATCCCAGACTTGAAACAGCACGCGGCGGCCCAGCGGCGTGTCCAGCACGCGCTCCGCCGTGAAGCGCGGCCGCTTCTCCAGCAGCGCCGAGTGGTCCCGCAGGCTCGCCACCAGCAGCCCCCCGGGCACCAGGCGCGACGCCATGGCGTTCGCCGCGTCCTCCAGGTCCGAGTCCTCCAGCAGGTGCGCCACCGCGTTGTCGCACGACATCACCACGTGGAAGGTGCCCGGCACCTGCCAGTCCAGCATCCGCATGTCCGCCACGCCGGTGGTGAGGCTCACGTGCATGGCGCGGGCTTCCCGCTCCGCGCGGGCGACCGCGGAGGGGCTCAGGTCCGTGGCGTGCACCGCGTAGCCCCGCGACGCCAGCCCCAGCGCCTGCGTGCCGATACCGCACGCGCAGTCCAGCACCCGGCGCGGCGGCGCGACGCCCGCGCGGCGCAGCAGCGCGTCCAGCACCGCGCCCTGCCGGTCCACCGCCTGCTCCCAGTCCGCGAAGAGCAGGTGGTACTCCTCGGCCAGCCCTTCGTAGAAGTCCAGGACGCTCTCAGACATGACGGTCTCCCCCCTTTAACACCCCCGCGCGGCCCGTCACGCGCGAGGACGCCGCCCGTCCGCCATGTCGCTGGCGGGAGGTCTTCCCTTCTCTGAGCTGTTACCCGGAAGACGGGATTCGGGAAGCCCGCGCGCGCCCGGGCAGGAGGCACCGCCGTTCCCCGCGTGAAACCCTCGCGCACCCGAAGCAAGGAGCTCTGATGCTGACGCTGACGCCGTCGCGGGTCCGCCTGGGATGGGTCGCAGAGAACAAGGCAGAGGCCATCCGCCTGGTCGGCCAGGTGATGGTGGAGGCCGGCTTCATCTCGCCCGCCTACGTCGACAGCATGCTCGAGCGCGAGCAGGTGTCCGCCACGCTCCTCGGCCCTGGCATCGCCATTCCACACGGCCTCCCGGAGGCGCGCGACCTGGTGCTCCAGACGGGCGTCGTCGTGGTGCAGTTCCCCGCCGGGGTCGCCTGGAGCCAGGACGGCCACGCGCGCCTCGTGGTGGGCATCGCCGCGAGGTCCGATGAGCACCTCCAGGTGCTCGCCCACCTCACCGACGTGCTGGGCGACGAAGCCCGCGTCGAGGCCCTGTCCTCCACGCGGGACATCGCCCTCGTGGTCGAGGCCCTCAACGTCCCTGGCACGGAGCCCGTGCCCCCGGCCGCTCCCGTGCCCGACGGGCCTTCGCTCCAGGTGCGGTCCCCTTCGCCGGACGGCCTGCACGCGCGCCCCGCCACCGTGCTGGTGGAGGTGGTGCGCCGCTTCCGCGCGGACGTCACCGTCCACCACGAGGGGCGGCAGGCGAGCGCGCGCAGCCTCCTGTCGCTCCTGCGCCTGGGCGCCCGGGGCGGCTCGACGCTGACGCTCACCGCGGCGGGCGACGACGCGGACGCGGTGCTCCTCGCGCTGCGGGACGCCTTCGACGCCGGCCTGGGGGAAGCGACGTCCACGCCCTCGCCGCGGGCCGCCGTCGTGCTCGACTACGAGGGCGCGTGGGTCGCGGGCCTGTCCGCGTCACCGGGCATCGCGGCCGGGCCGGTCTGGGCCTTCCAGCGGCAACGGCTGGAGGTGGAGGAGCGCGCCGACGACGCCGCGCGGGAGCACCTGCTGCTGGACGCGGCGCTGGCCGGGGCGGCGACGGAGCTGCGCCAGCTGCACGAGGGCTTCCTGCTGAAGGTCGGGGCGCGGCGGGCGGCCATCTTCAAGGCGCACCTGGAGCTGCTGGACGACCCGGAGCTGCGGTCGGAGACGCACGGCCTCATCGACACGGGCCTGAGCGCGGGCGAGGCCTGGCGCCGCGTCTTCGAGAGCCGCGCGGAGGCGCTGGCCGCGATGGAGGCGCCGGTGCTGGCCGCGAGGGCCGCGGACCTGCGGGACGTGGGCCTGCGCGTGCTGCGCCCCCTGGCCCGGGCCCAGGAGGCCGCGCCCCTCCTCCCGGACCACCCGGTGGTGCTGCTGGCGGAGGACCTGGCGCCGTCGGACACCGCCAGGCTGGACCCCGCGAGGGTGCTGGGCCTGTGCACGGCGGGCGGCGGAACGACCTCGCACACGGCCATCATCGCGCGCTCGCTGGACCTGCCGGCGGTGGTGGCGGTGGGGCCGGCGGTGCTCGCGCTGCGGAACGGGCAGCACTGCATCCTGGACGGAGACGCGGGCGTGCTCGTGGTGGAGCCCTCCGAGGGGGACCGGGCGAAGGCCGCGCGCCAGCGCGAGCGGCTCCGCCAGCGCCGCGAGGCGGAGAAGCTGGAGCGCTACCGGCCCGCCATCACGCTCGACGGACAGCGCGTGGAGGTGGCCGCGAACATCAGCGAGGCCGCGGAGGCCGCCAGGGCCGTGGAGGCGGGCAGCGAGGGCGTGGGCCTGATGCGCACGGAGTTCCTCTTCCTGAGGCGCGACGAGCCGCCCGGAGAGGAGGAGCAGCTCCACGCGTACCGCGCCATGGTGCGAGCGCTGAACGGCCTGCCGCTCATCC
>JAFADT010000158.1 GCA_023424585.1 Pseudomonadota bacterium | reverse complement strand
ACGTGCTCACGCGGGCGCCGGTGCTGGAGGTGCTGCCCCCGGAGGCGCTGGCCGTGCACGAGGGCCAGCGGGAGGTGGTCGGCGCGTCGGGGCGCCGCCTCCTGGCGGCGTACGCGCAGGTGGACGGCACGCCCTGGACGGTGGTGGTGACGGCGCGGCTGCGCGATGCGTTCGCGCCGGTGACGCGCATGGGGGCGTGGGTGGTGGGCACCGCCGTGCTGGCGGGGGCCATCGCGCTGCTCTTGTCGCAGTGGGTGGGGCGGGACGTGGCGGTGCGGCTGGAGACGCTGCGGGACGGCTTCGCCGCGCTGGGCACGCCCGCCTTGGAGCAGCGGGTGCAGGACCGGGGCGACGACGAGGTGGCGCAGCTGGCGTCGGGCTTCAACGACATGGCGGCGCGCATCGACCGGACGCAGAAGGAGCTGCGCGAGGCCATCGCCATCCGGGACCAGTTCCTCTCCATGGCGAGCCACGAGCTGCGCACGCCGCTGACGCCGCTGAAGGCGACGCTGGAGCTGCTCATCCGCCAGTCGGAGTCCAGCGCGGGGCTGACGCCGGAGCGGCAGCGCGCCAGCCTGGAGCGGCTGACGCGGCAGGTGGACCGGCTGACGCGGCTGATTGGCGACATGCTGGACGTGTCGAGGTTGCAGGCCGGGCGCTTCGCGCTGACGGTGGCGTCCATGGACCTGGTGGCGCTGGCGCGCGAGGTGATGGAGCGCGTCCAGTCCACGCGCCCGGAGCGCCAGGGGGTGTTGTCGCTGGACGTCCCGGACGCGCCGCTCGTGGGCCGGTGGGACGAGCAGCGGTTGGATCAACTGCTGACGAACCTGGTGGAGAACGCCCTGCGCTATTCGCCGCCGGGGGCGCCGGTGACCGTGCGGATCCGCGAGGAGGATGGGCAGGTGCGGATGGACGTGGAGGACCACGGCATCGGCATCCCGGCGGAGAGCCTGCCGCAGCTCTTCACGCCCTTCTTCCGCGCGCGCAACGCGGCCGAGCACTACGCCGGAGGACTGGGCCTGGGGCTGGCCATCTGCCGCGAAATCGTGGAGCGCCACGGGGGCCGCATCCAGGCGCGCAGCGAGGGGCCGGGGCAGGGCACGTGCTTCACGGTGTGGCTGCCCCGCTCGGTGGTTGTGGAACCGGCCTGATGCGCTACGTGGAGGCAAGCCCCTGCGCGGCGTTGGCGCCCTATGTCCGGTGCTACTGGGCGCTGGAGTTGTCGGGCGCGGCGCCGGTGGGGGTGCACCGGGTGCTGCCGGATGGGTGTCTGGACATCCTGGTGGACCTGACGGGCGGGGTGGGGCTGCACGTGGTGGGGGCCATGCGGACGGCGGAGGTGGTGCCGTTGTCTCCGCGCGCGGCCTTCGTCGCGGTGCGCTTCCGGCCGGGGGGCGCGCAGCCGTTCCTGCGGCTGCCGCTGCAGGAGCTGACGGACGCGAAGGTGGCGCTGGGGGACCTCTGGGCGCGCGAGGCGCGCGAGTGGCGGGAGCGGCTGGCGGAGGCGCCGGGGATGGCGGCGCGCTTCGCCCTGCTGGAGCGGCTGTTGTTGGGCAGGCTGCCCGGCCAGGAGGGAGACGTGGGCGTGCGGCGCGCGGTGGACCTCATCCTGGGCGCGAGGGGCCAGGTGCCGGTGCGCACGCTGGAGGAGGTGCTGGGGGTGGGAGCGCGGCAGGTGGAGCGGCGGTTCCACGCGGCGGTGGGGCTGTCGCCGAAGGTGCTGTGCCGCATCGCGAGGTTGCAGCACGCGGTGGAGTTGTCGCGCGGGCTGGCGGGCGCGGAGTGGGCGTTGGCGGCCGGGTACTACGACCAGGCGCACCAGGTGCGGGAGTTCCGGGCGCTGGCGGGGCTGACGCCGGGGGCGTACGTGCGCGAGCAGGCGGAGGTCGGATTCGTCCAATCCTCCCAGGAGGCGGGTGCGTAAGGTGGGGGTGTTCCCACTTGGAGGCGTCACACCATGTCCACCGCGCCGCAGCAGGCCGAGCAGCACCACCGCATCGACTACATCGAGCTTCCCGCGAAGGACCTCGCGGAGGCGAAGCGCTTCTACGGCGCCGTGTTCGGATGGAAGTTCGAGGACTACGGCCCGGACTACACGAGCTTCATGGACGGGCGGCTGAACGGAGGCTTCGACAAGGATCGCGAGGTGTCCAGGGGCGGCGTGTTGCTGGTGCTGTATTCAAGGGACCTGGACGCGACGCTGGCGAAGGTGCGCGAGGCCGGAGGGCGCATCGTGAAGGACACGTTCTCCTTCCCCGGAGGCAAGCGCTTCCACTTCACCGACCCCGCGGGCAACGAGCTGGCGGTGTGGACGGAGCCTTGAAGCACTGAGGGGAGGGGCCGGCCGGAGCTGTCTCCGCTCCCGGATGCCCCGGCGAGCTGTCGCGGCCCCTGCATTCGTCTCGGAGCTTGTGGCTGCCTGCCTGGCGAAGCGAGGGCTCGTGATGCGTGGCCCGCACCGCCGGCCCCAGGCGAAGAGCGCGGAGGCGCTCTATGCCCGAGGCTGGAGACCCGGAGCGCGCTGCTCCGTGCCTCGGCCCGTCCACCAGTCGCGGATCCATCCGCGGGCGGGCTTCTCCACGCGCTCATAGGCGAGCACGCTCAGGCACACCGCCCCCACACAGAACAACGCCACCGCCCAGGCCGACGTGGGCGACGCGCCCAGCCGCTTGAGCACCGACTTCCAGGCGAACAGCACCGGCATGTGCAGGAGGTAGAGCGCATAGCTCGCCTCCCCCAGGAGGCGCAGCGGCCGGGAGGCCAGCACCCGCGCCACCCCGCCCTCGCTCCGAGCCAGCAGGAGAATCAGCGCCGCGAACACGGGCGCCAGCAGCCCGTTGTGCAGCAGGGGAAAGGGCAGCGACGAGCTCCCCAGGAGCGCCGCGATGATCCCTCCGCCCACCATCGCCAGGAGCGCCGGCCGCGGACGCGACGCCGCTCCCGCGCGCAGCAGGAAGAGGCGCGCCGCGAGGATGCCCAGGAGGAACTCCGGCAGCCGTGCCAGCGGATTGAAGCGCAGCGCCAGCATCCACGGCCCGGAGTTGTACGCGGACGCCGTGCCCCCGGTGTGGTCCGGATCCGCCACCATGTAGAGCGCCGGGAGCAGCAGCGCGGCCCCATACGCCAGCGCCGCGCCCACCGCGAGCGCCCGCGTCCCCAGCCGGTTCATCCGTCCCGCCAGGAAGGGGAAGGCCGCGTAGAAGACCGCCTCCACCGCGAGCGACCAGCCCGCGCCGTTCCACGCCATCGCCGTCCACGGTGTCCAGCTCTGGAGGAGCAGTGGCGCGACCACCAGCGCCTCCGCCTGTCGCAACGCCTCGGACGGCTCCACCGCCCACGTGTCGCGCAGTCCCTTGAGGTACGCGGGCGCGGCGAGGGCCAGACCCAGCACATAGATGGGATAGATGCGCGCGAAGCGGGCCACCCAGAACGCCTTGCGAGCCTCGCGCGTGTCCAGCGGCCGCTCCAGGTAGTTGTAGCCGAGGATGAAGCCCGACAGGACGAAGAAGAAGCTGACGCCCACGTACCCGCTGTCGAGCAGCCCGTGCAGCCCGGGCGGGGCCTCCGTGCCGGTGAAGACCAGGTGATACACGTGGTACGCGACGACGTGCGCGGCCGCGAGGAATCGCAGCCCCGTGAGCGCATCCAGTTGCTGCCGGGGAGAGGCCATGACGGCCGCGAGTCTCGCAGCCCCCCGAGCATCCCTCAATCGGACCCTGCGCCATGGACCTGCTCGGCTGCTGGGGAGACGCGTTCTCCAAACCTGTCCGACCGTCGGACAGGGTCGAGTCGGCTGAGACCCGAACGACCGCTCACGGCTCCCGAACGGCAGTTGGCTCCTGGGGCCGAAAAATCGGCCTCAGCGACAGACCAGACGTCCAGGACTCGAGTTTGGGACGCACGCATGGCGAAGCACCGGGGTGGACGCCGAAGGGACCTGCGGTGTCGCCTATGGAAGCCAGGGCCCGCGCCCCCTGCCGGACGCGCTTCACGGTGTGCCTGCGCGAATGGACGATTCAGGACCACGGGAGGGGCCGCCCGCCGGGCGCGCTGTCTCAAAACCTGTCCGACAGTCGGACAGGTTTTCGCCGCCCGAGGCCCGGGGCTGCATCGGCGACACGGGCGATGCGAACGGTGGGCTCCCGCATCCATGTCAGACCCCCATGGTTGGATGGCGATGCTGGGACGAGAAAGGGGATGGGGATGGGACAGGGTGGACTCGTGGCGTATGTGGAAGCAGAGCTCGAGCGCAAGATCGCGCTGGGGCAGCTTCACCCGTCCGGGCAGTTCGCCTCGGAAGTGGAGCTGGCGCGCCGCATGAACGTGTGCAGGGGCACCATGCGCGAGGCACTGCGGCGGCTGGCGGCGCGGGGCCTGGTGGTGCAGCGCCCCGGGTG
>JAFADT010000146.1 GCA_023424585.1 Pseudomonadota bacterium | reverse complement strand
GGCTGGGAGGGCGGCGGCTGCGGGGGCGGCTCGAAGATGGGGGGCGGGGGCGTGGTCTCCGGTGCCGGCTCGGGGGCCGGCGTGGACGTGGCGTTCGCCTTGGGGGCCGGCTCCTCCGTCTTGGCGGCGGGCGGGGGCGGCATGGGCAGCGCCTCGTCCATGGGCTTCGCCTCCGCGGCCGGCGCGGCGCGCGCGGACGTCGCGGGGGCGCTGGACGACGAGCCCCCACCCTTCTTGTAGAACGCCAGGTAGCTGCCGGCGCCCGCGGACACCAGGCCCGCCAGCACGCCGATGTCCGCCACCAGCGCGTACGTCTTGCCGGTGCTCTTCAGGTCGTCCGCGCGCGAGCTGCCCTGCGGCGCGGTCTTGAACGCGTCCGCCTTGGAGGAGGCCTCCAGGCCGAAGTAGATGCCGCCCGCCAGGAGCGCCACGCCCGTGGCCAGCAGCACGTAGCCCGCGGTGCGGCGGCTCACGACACCACCGCTGGAGAAGTGCTTCACCGGCTTGCCGTTGACGCGCGCCGCGTCCTGGGCGACGAGCCCCGTCAGGAGCGCCTCGGAGCCCGTGGCCATGGCGTCACCGCGCGGCACCTGGCCCAGCGCGTAGGCCTCGTTGTGGCCGTCCGCCACGTCCATGCGCAGGCCCGTGACGGTCAGCGGCGCGTTGCCCGGGCCGCCGCGCACCATCAGCGCCAGCACCTGCGGCACGCCCGCGAGCACGCCCAGCTCCTGCAGCGCCTGGTCGCGCTCCTCGCCGTCGGGGTTCTTCGCGATGCGCTCCACGAGCGCGGCGTAGCGCTGCTGCACCGGCAGCTTCGTGAGCGTGAAGGACGCCTCGCCCTCGCGCGCGCGCCCCTCCATCACCCCGTAGCCCGGCGCCACCAGCGTCACGTAGTGGTCCGCGCGCGTGAGGCCCGTGAGCTCCAGCGGGGACACGCCCCGGTAGGTGCCGTCCACGAACACCTGCGCGAGCCCCGGCTGCGTGCGCAGGTGCAGCGTGGCCTGCGCGCCGTCCAGCTGCGCCTTGCGCTCCTTCTCCACGAACGCCATGGTCTCGGGCGGGAAGTAGTTGGGGTTGAAGGTGGCGCGCGGATCCACCGCGAGCACGGCGCGCATCTCCAGCTCCGCGGCCTTGTTCTCCCCGTTGGCCACCTGCGTGGCGGCCTTCATCACCCGCGCACGGCTGAGCAGCGGGAACGCGCGCGACAGGTCCGACTGCTCGTAGGCGCGCACCGCCTTGTCGAAGCTCTGGAGCGCCTTCACGGTGTCCAGCTCGTCGTACGCCTTCGCGCCTTCCTTGAACGAGGCGTTGCCTTCCACCGCCTTCTCCTGGCGGGTGCTCGCGCCCTGGGCATCCAGCGCGTCCGCCAGCCGGACCAGCTCCAGCCGGCCGGAGCGGGCCACGGCCTGCTCCGCCCAGTGCGTCAGCGCCAGCGCCTCCCCCTCGAGCGAGGCATCCACGGGAATGGCCACCACCGCCACGCGGGGGCCCGCCGCCGCAGGCAGCGTTCGCGGCATCAGCCGCAGCGATACGTGTTGCTGCTGCGCGGCCGCGGGGCCCACGGCCAGCATTCCCACCAGCCAGCCACTGAGCGTCGCGTGCAGCGCGCGATTGAAAGGACGTCGCATCCGGTCTCCCTCGTTGCTGTGCGCATTACACGCACTGCGCAGCGGAACGCCAGCCTCGAAAGGGGTTTCAGCGACCCGCGGTGCTCCCGGAGGTCCGGGACGCGGACCCTGGCGCCAACCCATGGAGGTAGTTGAGCGCCACCTTCAGCTGTGGATCCGCGAGCTTCGCCGTCACCGCCCAGTCCTTCAGGTTCGCGGGCAGTGTCCGGGGCGGGGCCGCGACCTCCGACGTCGTCTGGGACGGCTCCGCCTTGAAGTGGCGCCGCAGGTCCTTCTCCCGGGGTGCGTCGCTTCCCGCCTTGCCGGAGGAGTCCTCCGGTACCAGGAAGTCCGGAGTGATGCCCTTCTCCTGGATGCTGCGGCCCTTGGGCGTGTAGTAGCGCGCGATGGTGAGCTTCAGGCCGGAGCCGTCCTCCAGCTCGATGATGGTCTGCACGCTGCCCTTGCCGAACGTCTGCGTGCCCATGATGACCGCGCGGCCATGGTCCTGGAGCGCGCCCGCGACGATCTCGGACGCGGAGGCGCTGCCCGCGTTGACCAGGACGACCATCGGGTAGTCCTTCTCCGTGTCGCGGTCGCGGCTCCGCTCCTCGGAGGCGTTGCGGCCGTCGCGCCCGCGCGTGGACACGATGGGCAGGTTGCCCGGCAGGAAGCGGTCGCTCATGGCCACGGCCTGATCCAACAGGCCGCCGGGGTTGTTGCGCAGGTCCAGCACCAGCCCGTCCAGCTCCTTGCCGCCGTTGAGCGCGCGCAGCCGGTCCAGCTCCTTCTTCAGCGACAGGTCCGTGCGGTCCTGGAAGTTCTTCACCTTCACGTGGCCGATGCCGTCGTAGAGCGCGCCCTCCACGGACACGATGCGGATGTGGTCGCGCAGGATGGCCAGCTCCCGGGGCGCGTTGAAGCCCGCGCGCATGAGCGTGAGCAGCACGCGCCCGCCCGCGGGCCCGCGCATCTTCTGGAGCGCGCGCGCCAGGTCCATGCCCTGGGTGCTCTCACCGTCGATGGCCAGCAGCTCGTCCCCGGCCTTGATGCCGGCGCGCGCCGCGGGCGTGTCGTCGATGGGCGCCACCACCACCAGCCGGTCGCCCTTGCGCGCGATCTCGATGCCCAGGCCGCCGAACTCGCCGGACGTGTCGATCTTCATCTCCCGGAAGATCTCCGGCGGCATGAAGACCGTGTGCGGATCCAACGTGTCGAGCATCCCCTGGATGGCGCCCTGGATGAGCGTCTTGCGGTCCACGCTCTCCACGTAGTTGTTCTCCACGTAGGAGAGCACCCGCGCGAAGAGCTCCAGCTGACGGTACGCGGACTCCTCCCGGCCGGCCGCGTCCCCCGGCTTCTGCGCGAGCGCGGGCGCCCCCCACAGGAGGAGCGCGGCGAGTCCCAGGCGCCACGGCTTCGGGAAACGGGTCACGGGAGCGCGTCCTCGGGGGTCGGATGGAAGGGGCCGTCGCAAGGCCCCTGAGTCTACACCCGACCCGCCGGACGATTCCCGCCCTTAGAGCCCGGCCCGGTCCGCGAAGCCCACCAGGTGGGACACGAACGCGTCCGGCCGCTCCATCTGCGGCACGTGGCCAAAGCCCTCCACCACGTGCACCTCCGCCTGGGCAGGCAGGTGCTGCCGGTACCAGGCGAGGATTTCCGGAGGCAGCAGCCGCTCGCTGCCGCCCCAGAGGAAGAGCACCGGCATCTTCAAATCCCGCACCGCCTGGGGCGCGATGCTCGCCTGCGTCGCGAGCGCGTCCGCCGCCAGCGCCTGCACCGTGGGCGTCGTGTAGAGGCTGCGCAGCGCCGGCGCGAGCAGCAGCGCCCCCAAGGGCGGGCGGTGGAAGAGCTTGCGCGTCAGGGCGCGGACGTCCGCGCTCGACTTCACCGCGAAGTGTCCCAGGAGCGCCGCCAGCGCCTGGGGCGTCAGCTCCGCGCCCGCGGGGGCCGCCAGCGCCAGCGCCTTCACCCGGGCGGGATGCTCGGCGGCCAGGTTGACGGCCATGGCCCCGCCCAGCGAGTTGCCCACCACGAGGGCGGGCGTCTTCACCACCGTCTCGAAGTAGCCGCGCAGCACGTCGAAGTGGCCCTGCACGCAGATGGGGCCGCCGCAGTACTCGCCGGAGAAGCCGTGGCCCGGCAGGTCCGGCGCGAGCACCCGCGAGAAGCGCTTGCCCAGCCCGTGGAGCGTGCGCCCGAAGCCGCTGGCGGACCCGGCCAGCCCGTGCACCAGCACCACCGGCGGCCCCTTGCCCTGCCCCTCCAGCGCGTAGTGGTGCACCGTCTGACCACCGACGTCCACCGTCTCCGACGTCACACCCCGCGCCACCAGCACACGGCGCATCGCCTCCTGCATCCCACCCATCAGGTCCATGCGAGGGCCTCCTTCGTCCACCGACGACCACCGGGTTCTAACGCCCCCGCATCTTGGACGCAGCGCATCAAAACAGACAGTGTCAGGGCGGCCCGTCGGGGGCGGGAGCCAGCCAGGGGGCGGGGTCGATGGCCTGCCCGGCGCGGCGGACCTCGAAGTACAGGTAGGCGCCCTTGAGGGAGCCGGTGTCCCCCACTTCGCCCACCACGTCGCCCGGGGCCACGCGCGCGCCCACGGCGACGGCGATGGTGGAGAGGTGGGCGACGAGCGTGTGGAAGTCATCGCCGTGGTCGACGATGAGCAGGTTGCCGTAGCCGCGCAGCCAGCCCGCGTAGACGACGGTGCCCTCGGCCACCGAGTGCACGGGGGTGCCCGCCGGGGCGCGGATGTCCACGCCCTTCTGCACGGTGACGGTGTTGAAGCGCGGGTTCACCACGCGGCCGAAGCCCACCTCCACGATGCCGGCCACGGGCCGGGGCAGCTTGCCTTTCAGGGCGCCGAAGCCGCTGGTCGCGGGGGCCTCGTGCAGGTCCGCCAGCATGCGGGTGAGCTCCGCGTCCGCGCCCTCCAGCTCGCGCACGGCGCGCTTCGCCAGCTCCGCCTCGCCGGCCAGCCTCCCCACCACCTCCTCCAGCGCCTCCTGCTGCGCCTGGGCCTGCTTCGACTGCTGCTGGAGGAAGGCCACGCGCTGCGAGAGCGAGCTGTGCAGCCGCTTCAGCTCCAGCGTCGCCTGCCGCTGGAGGGTCGCCACGTGCTGCACGGTGCGCAAGAGCTCCAGGTCGCCGGCCATGCTGGCCTCCAGCGCGCGGGCGCGCCACATGAGCGCGGCGAAGTCGTCCGCGGACAGCAGCACCTCCAGCGGGCGGCGGCGCTGGAGCCGGTACAGCGTGCGCAGGCGCGGGGACAGCCGGCGCAGCTGGGCGCGCAGGGCTTCGCGCAGCACGGCCTCCTCGCGCTCCGCGAGCGCGACGCGGCGGCGGAAGAGGTTCAGGTCGCCCTCCAGCGCGCGCACGCGGCGGCGGGAGAAGGCGGCCATGTCCTCCATCAGCTCCATGCCCTCCAGCACGGACAGCTTCTTCGCCTCCACCAGGGCCAGCGTCGCGCGCTGCGCGGCCAGCTTCTCGCGGATGGCGGCGCGCTCCGCCTCCTCGGACTGCTGGGCGGACGCGGAGGCCATTCCCAGGAGCGCCATGAGCCAGACGAGCCGCCTCATACGCGCAGGAAGCGCCCCACCGCCACGAAGCTGCCGCCCAGGCCCAGCGCGCAGCCGGCCACGAGCAGCTCCAGCGCGGTGCGCGTCTCCACCCACGGCGCGGACACGCCCGGCCCCAGCAGGAACGCGAAGAGCGAGCCCAGCGTGGGCCCCATGACCCTGCCGAACAGCCACAGCCCGCCCACCGCCACCAGCGCGCCCAGCAGTCCCTGCAGGAGGCCCTCCAGCAGGAACGGCGCTTTCACGAAGCGGTCCGTGGCGCCCACCAGCTTCTGGATTTCAATCTCCTCGCGCCGCGAATAGATGGCCAGCTGGAGCGTGGCCGCCACGATGACCACGGTCGTCCCCAGCACCACCACCAGCGCCACCAGCGCCCCGAAGCTCAGCGCGCGGCCGATGGCGGACAGCCGCTCCACCGCGGCCTCGCCGTAGTCCACGCCGGTGACGCCGGGCAGCGCGCGCAGCTCCTTCGCCAGGGCCGCCAGCGCCGCGGGGGAGCGGCGCGCCTCCGGCACGCGCAGCTCCAGCGTCGCGGGCAGCGGGTTCTCCGGCAGCTCCGACAGCGCCTCGCCCAGGTCGCCCAGCTCGCGCCTGAGCCGCTGGAGCGCCGCGTCCGGCGGCACCACCGTCACCTCGCCGTGGCTCAGGTCCACCACGCGCGAGTACACGCCGTGCACCTCGTCCTCGCCCAGCTGCGGCGCCAGGTAGAGCGTCACCTCCACCTCGCCGCCCAGCGACGCGAGCAGGTTGTCCACCACGTGCGACGCGCCCCGCGCCAGCCCCGCCGCGAACAGCGCGATGGCGATGGTGGACACGGCGATGAAGTGCACGAAGGGCGAGTGCCTCAGCCCCCCGGCCGCCGAGCGCCAGAAGTAGGCCGCCTTCGACAGCACGCTCATACCAGCATCCGCCGCGCCGCCTTGACGCCGTCCTCGTCGGAGACGATGAGCCCGCGCTCCAGGCGCACCGTGCGCTTCTGGTAGCGCGACAGGAGCGTGGCGTCGTGCGTGGCCACCATCACCGTGGTGCCCCGGATGTTGATGTCCGTGAGCAGGTCCATGATCTCCACCGTGAGCGCCGGATCCAGGTTGCCCGTGGGCTCGTCCGCCAGGAGGATGGTGGGGTCGTTCACCAGCGCGCGCGCGATCACCACGCGCTGCTGCTCTCCACCCGACAGCCGCAGGGGCAGCGAGTGCGCCTTGTGCTCCAGCCCCACCCGCTTGAGCATCCGGTGCACCTTCTCCCGCGCCTCCGGGCGGGGCACGCCCAGCACGTCCAGCGTGAAGCCCACGTTGTCCGCGACGGTGCGGTGGGGCAGCAGCTTGAAGTCCTGGAACACCACCCCGATGTTGCGCCGGAGGTACGGCACCGCCGACTCGCGGATGCGCGCGATGTTCTTGCCGCCCACCAATATCTGCCCCTTGGTGGCCTTCTCCCCGCAGAAGATGAGCTTGAGCAGCGTCGTCTTCCCCGCGCCGGACGGGCCGGTGAGGAAGACGAACTCGCCCTTCTCCACGTTCAGGTTGATGTCCTGCAGCACCGGCGGATCGCCGGGATACGCCTTGTAGACGTGGAAGAACTGGATCATGACCGGAGCAGCGCGGGGCCCTCCGGCGGAGCGTACCACGCCCCCGGAGCCCGCCCAGGAACGGGCCGGGCAGGCCAGACGGCGGCGCGGCGGGTGCGGACTACGAGGGGTCGCCCTCGCTCGCCAGGTAGCTGAGGATGACCTCGTCCAGGCTCTTCTCGGAGATGAGGTCCTCGCCGAAGAGCGTCTCCACGCCCACCTCGTTGATCCGCGGCTTCTCCTTCAGCG
>JAFADT010000088.1 GCA_023424585.1 Pseudomonadota bacterium | reverse complement strand
GCGCAGGGCAGCGAGGAGAACGCCCCGCGCCGCCGCGGCCGCCCCCCCAAGCTGCGCCCGGTGGCCAACCTCTTCACGGACGGCGGCAACGGCGCGGACGGCGCGCAGGACGAGGCCGCCGCGAGCCTCCAGTCTTAAGCCCGCGCAAGAGAAGACCGCGTGCCCCCGTACGGCGCTGCCGGGAGCACGCGGTCATGTTCACCGAAGGGCTAGTTCTTCGGGAACGAGGTCCAGCCGGCAAGCCAGTTGGTGGTGCCCACCGCGCCGACGAAGCGCGCGCTGGTGTCGAAGCCCGCGCCCGGGGTGGCCGCGTTGTCCGGGTTCAGCGCCGGAGAGCCCGCCGCCGGGGTGAAGTCCGGGGCGTCCAGGTTCGTCGCCGCCGTCAGCTGCGCGTCCACGACCTTGTTGTTCAGGCCCACGGCCAGCACCTTCTCCGCCTCCACGAACTTGCTCACGTCCGGATCCGTCACGTTGCCTGCCGCGTCCTTCTTGGGGTTCGGCGCGTTCGGGATGGACGCCGTGTCACCCTTGTTGCTCCAGAAGAACGTGTTTTGGATGGAGAGCTCCGGCGTGGCCGCGTTCCACAGCGCCGCGGAGGCCGTGCCGTCCACGTCGACCGCCAGGTCCGCGAAGTTCGCCACGATGACGTTGCGCAGCAGGCCGCCCGCGCCCGTGTTGAACACCAGGCCCTCCTGCGCCGGCGTCGTGCCCGCCGCGCGGCCCGAGCCGATGAACGTCGCGTTCCAGATCTCCGGCACCGTGTGCGGCTGCGCGGCGTTGTCGTTCTTGTTGCCGGAGGCCTCGATGCCGCGGTTGCCCACGGTGGCGTTCTGTTGCACCACCAGGAACTGCACCTTGCCGCGCCAGCCCAGGTCGTAGTCCAGGCCGTCGTCGTCCGGCTGGGTGATGACGATGTGCTTCAGGTTCGCCGTGCCGCCGAACATCTCCACGCCGTCGTCGGCGCCCTTGTGCACCTGCACGTAGTCGATGTCCGTCGCGCTGCCGCACGCGCCCGTCGTCAGGCCGTTGAGCTCGTTGTCCTCGGCCAGCTCGTAGCCCGCGAACTCGATGCGCGCGTACTTCAGCTTGCCGCAGTCGTGCGCGTCATCTCCGCCGCCGTACTTCGTGCGCGTGTCACCGCTGGTGGCGAAGAAGCCCTCGATGGTGTTCTCGCCGCCGGCCACGTTGATGGTCGCCTTGCCCAGCAGCACCACGCCGCCCCAGTCACCGGCCGCGCGCGTGCCCGCCGCCTGCGCGCTGGTGAAGACGATGGGCTTCTCCGCCGTGCCCACCGCGTTGATCTTCGCTTCGCGGGTGATGACCAGCGCGCTGCCCTGCTCGCCCTTGACGGTGACGCCCGGCTCGATGGTGAGCGTGCCGCTCTCCACGAAGACGTAGTCCTTCAGGGTGTACGTCGTGCCCGCCTTCCAGGTCGTGTCGCCCTTGATGCTGCCGGACACGTCCTGCTCGGTGGCCTGCGGATCACCGCCGTCCGGGTTGCCGTTGTTGGGCTTGTCGTCGTCACCGCAGCCGGCGAGCAGCGCCAGGCTGGAGAGCGTGAGGACGGAGGCAAAGAGGTTCTTCATGGTGGATGCGTCCTTTCAGGGGAATGGAGGGGAGCTACAGGGCCCAGCCGAGCGCCGCGGTGAACGCCACGCCGGGCTTGTACGTCTGCACCGTCACGTCCCCCTGGCGGAGGGTGACGGACGCGTTGAGGAGGTTCGCGGCGGTCAGCTTCAGCTGCGTCGCGCCGAGCTTCTGGGTGAGGGTGAGGTCCACGCGGTGGAAGGGCCGCTCGTAGACGTCCGGCAGCCCCTGCACGCCGACCTCGCTGATGCGCTGGCCGTACACGTTGTAGAGCACGGCCACCTCGGTGCCGCTCTCCGGCCGCTCGTAGCCCACGTTCACGTTGACCACGTAGGGGGACTGGCCCTGGAGCGGGCGGTCCTTGTTCGTCTGCGCGCCCAGCGCGGCGTCACCCAGGTCCACCTGCGACTGGATGAGCGTGAGGTTGGCGCCCACGCGCACCGGGCGCAGCGAGGGGCTGAGGCGCGCCAGCGACGCGCGCGCCTCCAGCTCCACGCCGTAGCTGTCCGCGCCGGCGGCGTTCTCGAAGCCCAGGTCGCCCGAGTCCGGGTTGCGGATGACGCGCTCGATGGGGTTCTGGAAGCGCTTGTAGAAGGCGCTCGCGGCCACGACCTCGTTCTCGCCCACGAACCACTCGGCGCGCAGGTCGACGTTGTGGATGCGCGTCTCCAGCAGGTCCGGATTGCCGGACACGTTCCGGCGGCGCACGAAGTCGAAGAAGATGAAGGGCGCCAGCTCGCGGAAGGTGGGCCGCGCCAGCGTGTAGCTGTAGCCCGCGCGCAGGTTCACCTCCGGGGACAGGGCGTAGGTCGCGTTGAGCGACGGCAGCACGTCCAGGTAGTGCTGATCCGCGCCGCCGTTGTCGCTCTCCACGCCGGTGAACGGGTCCTTGAGCCGCAGCTGCTGCGAGGACGCCTCCACGCGCACGCCGCCCACCAGGCGCAGCGGCTCCACGGGCTTGTAGTCCGCGGACACGTAGCCGGCGTAGATGCCCAGGAAGGCGTTGTAGGCGTCATCCGCGCGCGTCGTCTCGCGCACGGTGATGGCGGTGCCCACGTTCTCCGGCGAGAAGAGCTGCTCGGGGGACTGGGTGCGGTCCACCGGCTCCTCGGTGAGCAGGTAGCGGAAGCGGCGCGCGTTGAAGTCGCGGAAGGACACCTGGGTGAGGCCGCCCACCTTCACGCGCAGGTCGGAGGTGAAGGGCAGGGTGAGGTTGAGGCTGCCGCCGGTGGACGTCTCGCCCAGCTCCGCGAAGAAGCGCTCGCCGCTGTTGGGCTGGTTGGGGAAGGACAGCTGCGCGTCCGGGTTGCTCAGGCTGGCGCTGTAGAGCGTGTCGCGCGTGTCCGGCTCGTCGCGGTCCACGCGGGAGACGTTGGCCTGCCAGTCCACCTCCGAGTCGCCCAGGAGGCCCAGGCGGTGGAAGCCGCGCAGCTGCGTGAAGGACAGCGCGCGGGTGATGAACTGGAGGCGGGTGCTGGCGTAGGTGTCCCCGCGCACGTTGTTGTTGCCGTTGGCGGTGTACGTGCGGGTGTCGGTGCCGCGCGTGTAGAGGCTGAAGAGGGTCAGCTCGTTGTCGCGGTCGAACTGGTAGCCCACGCTGGCCAGGCCGCTGAGGTTCGCGGTGGAGAAGCCCTGCGTGGTGCGCGCCACGTCCTGGGAGATGAGGCCGCCGGACTCGTCGCGGGCGGCGCGGGCGAAGTCCCCCGTCTGCACGCCGTCGCGGTGGCCGTAGTTGACGGTGGCCAGGTAGCCCAGGCGCTGGTTGCCGAAGCGCAGCGTGTCCCCCAGGGACGCGCCCAGGCCCAGGTTGGGGGCGGCGCGCGTGGTGCGCTTCTCCCAGACGTTGCTGAAGCTCTCCCACTGGCTCTCCAACTGCTGCGCCGTCTCGCCGCCCGCGCCCAGGCGGTGGTCGCGCGGGAGCGCGGACGGCAGGTCGCGGTCGGAGGAGGCGAAGCCCAGCGTCTCGCCGAAGCCGCCCTGCGCCTGTGAGTTGCGCTCGCGGAAGGTGGTGACGGTGTCGCCGCCCAGGGTGAGGCGCGGCTTGAACTCGAACTGGGACGGGTAGGTGTTGGTCTCGATGAGGAGCGTGCCGCCGCCGAAGGTGCCCGGCAGGTCCGGCGTGTAGCTCTTCACCACGTTGAGGTTCGCGAGCAGGCTGGTGGGGAACAGATCCAGCGGCACGCTGGGCTCGTCCGGCTCCGGGCTGGGCAGGAGCGCGCCGTTGAGCAGCGTGGTGGCGTAGCGGCCGCCCAGGCCGCGCAGCAGCACGTAGCGGCCGTCCACCACGGTGGCGCTGACCACGCGCTTCACCGCGTCACCGGCGCTGGAGTCCGGCGTGCGGGCGATCTCCTGCGCGCTGATGGCGTCGGAGACGGCGGCGGCCTTCTTGCGGTCCTGGAGCAGGGCGCCCTCCGCGCGGCGGTCGGAGCGGGCCTCGACGACGACCTCCTGCACCGCGCCCACGTCCGCGCTGAGCGCGACGTCCAGCTTCGTGGCCTTGCCCTGCGTGACGACGACGCCCGTGATGCGGCGGCCCTGGTACACGTCGTAGAAGGCGCGCAGGTCGTACTTGCCCGGCGGCAGCGCCAGCCGGTAGTGGCCGTCCAGGTCGGTGAGGGCCTGCTTGTCGGCGCCCGTCACGACCTTCACGGTGGCCTCGATGAGCCCTTCACCGTTGGCCTCGTCCGTCAGC
>JAFADT010000062.1 GCA_023424585.1 Pseudomonadota bacterium | reverse complement strand
GCCCCCGGCCGACCGCGACGTGGTGGAGCGGCTGGGCAACGCGCTGCTGCTCACGCCGGGCATCGGCTCGCAGGGCGCGGGCTTCAGCGACCTGCCCAGGCTCTTCTCCGGCCGCGAGCGGCAGGTGCTGCCCACCGCCGCGCGCTCCGTGCTGGAGGCGGGCCCGGACGTGGCCGCGCTGAGGAAGGCCCTGGAAGCACATCAGGCGCCCTCGCGGGCGTTCCGCGAAGGCGCCTGACGGGCACCGCGCTCGGGCCGCGGCGCGCGGGCTACTGCGCGCCCATCATGAACTGATCCACGCCGACCTGGTTCTTGTCGGGCACGGCCTCCTTCGGCTCGGTGCCCTTCTTGAAGAACATCAGCTCCGCGCCCTTGGCGCCGGGGCTGGACACCTTGCCCGTCTTCTTGTCGATGTAGAGCCGCGCCAGCTGCATGGACTGCCAGGGGTAGAACTCCGACTGCGGCCGGCCCTCCAGCGCGCGCTTCATGTAGTTGAGCCAGATGGGCAGCGCCGCGCGGCCGCCCGTCTCGTAGCGGCCCAGCGGGTGCGGGTTCAGGTCGTAGCCCACCCACGCCACCGTCACCAGGTCCTTGGTGTAGCCGGCGAACCACGCGTCGAAGGAGTCGTTCGTCGTGCCCGTCTTGCCCGCCGCCGGCTTGCCCAGCCGCTGCGCGGGGCCGCCGGTGCCCTGGAGCACCACGCCGCGCAAGAGGTGCGTGAGGATGAAGCCCGTCTCCGGGCTCATCACCTGCTCGCCCGGCTCGAAGAGGCGCGCGTAGCCCGCGGCCACCCGGTCCTGCAGGGGCGCCCACGCGTCGTCGAACGCGGTGTGGTCCTCCAGCGTGCGCCCGAAGCGGTCCTCCACCTTGCGGATGAAGTACGTGGGCTTCTTGCGGCCGTAGCGGTTGAAGGTCGCGTACACGGAGGCCAGGTCGTACGGGTACACGCAGGACGAGCCCAGCGCCGCGGAGAAGTCCATGTTCATGGGCGTCGTCATGCCCAGCTTCTTCGCCCAGTCCGCCATGTTGTGGACGCCCACCGCGCCGAACGTCTTCACCGCGGGGATGTTCATGGAGTTCACCAGCGCGGTGCGCAGGAGCACGTCCCCCACGAACTCCTCGCTGTAGTTGGCCGGCTTCCACGACACCTTGTTGTCCGGGTCGTGCTCCACGATGGGCGAGTCCACGATGACGGTGGCCTCCGTCCAGCCCAGCTGCTCCAGCGCCGCCGAGTACACGAACGGCTTGAAGGACGACCCCGGCTGCCGGCACGCCTGGAACGCGCGGTTGAACTCGTTGTCGTCGAAGTCGTAGCCGCCCACCATCGCGGTCAGGTACTGCCGATGCGGGTCGATGGAGACGAGCGCGCTCTGCGCCTCCGGCGTCTGCTCCAGCCGGAAGAGCTTCACGCCCTCGTCCGGGATCTCCTCCGCGAGCTTGCGGTCCCACTGCTCCTTGTCGTCCGTCAGCTCCTTCTTCACCACGTGGCGCAGGACGACGACGTCCCCCACCGCCAGGGCCTTCTTGACGGAGGTGATCATGCTCGCCGGGTAGTAGCTCTCCGGGTTCACCTTGCGCGCCCAGCGCATGCCCAGCAGCGGCAGCCGGCCGTGGTGCGGGCCCACCTGCACGTCCGCGCCCTTGCCGTCCTCGTCGATGCGCGTCACCACGCCCACGTAGAGGCGGTTCTCGACGAGCTCCTCCTTGCCCATGGCCTTCTTCGCCTTGGCGATGAAGGCGCCGCGCTCCGCCTCCGTGGCCAGCTGCATCACCGGGCCGCGCCAGCCCTGGCGCTTGTCCACGGACATCAGGCCGTCCAGCACGGAGTCCTGCGCCGCGCGCTGCCGCTCGCTGTCCATGGTGGTGAAGACCTTGAGGCCCTCCTTCAGCAGCACCGGGTTGCCGTAGCGGTCCACCACGTCCTTGCGCACCTGCTCCACGAAGTACGGGGCGAACTCGTGGAAGACGTCCTCCACCGGGTACACCTTCACCGGCTCCGCGTCGGCCTGGTCGTGCTCGGCCTTCGAAATCATCCCCTCCGTCAGCATGCGGCCCAGCACGTAGGAGCGGCGCTTCTTCGCGGCCTCCGGGCGCAGGAAGGGCGAGTAGCGGCTGGGCGCCTGGGGCAGGCCCGCGATGAGCGTCATCTCCCCCAGCGTCAGGTCGCGCACGTCCTTGCGGTAGTAGTTCTCCGCCGCGCTCTGCACGCCGTAGCTGTGGTGCCCGAGGAAGACGTTGTTCAGGTAGAGGTAGAGGATCTCCTCCTTGGTCAGCGCCTGCTCCAGCCGGAAGGCGAGGATGGCCTCGCGGATCTTGCGCTTGGGCGTCTTCGCGGTGGCCTCCTTGTAGCCCTCCGCGGAGATGAGGACCGCCTTCGCGGTCTGCTGCGTGAGCGTGGAGCCGCCCTGCACGCCGCCGGAGCGCAGGCCCACCTTCGTCAGCACCGTCTTGGACACGGCGCGCACGGTGCCCAGCACGTCCACGCCGAAGTGGTCGAAGAAGCTGGAGTCCTCGCTGGCGATGAACGCCTGCACCAGCCGCTTGGGGATGCGCTCGTAGGGCACCACCTTGCGCCGCTCGCTGTAGAACTCGCCCGCGAGCACGGCGTCGTCGGTGTAGACCTCCGTGACGATGGGCGGCCAGTACTCGTCCACCTTCGGGATGGCGGGCAGCCCGTCGGAGAAGACGTAGTAGGCGCCCACGATGGCGAGCACGCCCGCGGTGGCGCCCATGAGGCCCAGCACGGCCACCAGCTTCATCAGGCGCACGAGGAGGTTGCGCTTGGGCGGGACGCCGTCGAGCACCAGCTTCTTGCGGCTGCGGTCAATCTTCGGGTCGGACATGCGTGTCGTGTCGAGTCCTGGGCTCAAGGCTTAGAGGAGCGCCGCCCGCTTCAGCACGTCCTTCAATTCGGGTGGCATGGGGGTCTCCACGACGACCTTCCTGTCATCCTCGGGGTGCGGAAATTCGATGCGCTCGGCGTGCAGGAACAGACGTTTGAGCCCCCAGCGCGCCCGCACGTCGCGGTTGAAGGCGAAGTCTCCGTACTTCTTGTCACCCGCCACCGGGTGCCCCACGGCGACCAGGTGCCTTCTTATCTGATGCGTGCGCCCGGTCTCGATGGTGCAGGAGAGGAGGGCTGCCTCGCTCGACTGGCGCACGACCTTCCACCGGGTGACGGCCTCCTGCATGTTCACTCCCCGACGAGACTTGGACTCGGCCGTCTGCTGGTGCTCGGCGAGCGGCAGGTCGATGACCCCGGAGTCCCGGGGCATCTTCCCCTTCACCAGGGTCAGGTAGCGCTTCTTCGGGTGGCCGTGGGTGAAGATTTCCGTGAAATGCACCATCGCCGGGCGGCGCTTGGCCACCAGGATGACGCCGGAGGTCTCCCGGTCCAGCCGGTGGGCGGGGGAGGCGGTGAAGTCGTTCCGGGTGGCCCTGGGGCCCAGGTAGGCGCGCACGTAGTCCACCAGGGTGCCCCCGGTGATGCCGCTGCCGGTATGGACGGCCATCCCGCTGGGCTTGTCCACGGCCATGAGCCAATCGTCTTCCATCAGGATGACCAGCCGCGAGGGGTCCACTGGCGGCGGCGGGGGGGGCGGACGGTCCGATTTCGGACGCTCCGCGAGGGTCAGCTGCTCTTCGGTGCCGCGGATGGTGAGCACGTCTCCTTCGACAAGCAACTGCTCGGGCTGCGCGCGCTTGCCATTCACCCGCACCTTCTTGGTGCGGATCATCTTGAAGAGGTGGCTGACGGGGACGTTGGGCATCCGCTTTCGCAGGTGCTTGTCCAGCCGCATCCCGACGGTGTCGGCTTCGATTCGGTACTCGATCATTTGTGCTGGCGCCTGGACCAGACCACACGAATAATTCGCGGTCCATGCCGAAAGCCCCAACTATCGAGAAGCTGCTCCAGAACGGCTCCGCCGAATGGAACAAGCTGCGCAAGTCCGGCCAGGCGCCCACCAGCCAGACGGGCGCCACGTTCACGCAGCTGTTCTCCGCCAACGCCGACCTCTCCGGACTGGAGCTGGTGGGCTCCGAGTGGGAGCGCTGCGACCTGTCGAAGATGAACTTCCGGGACGCGGACCTCACCAACGCCTACTTCCACGGGGGCCGCCTCCAGGACTGCGACTTCCGCGGCGCCAACCTGGAGGGCTGTGTCTTCGAGAAGCTGAAGCTCCTGCGCTGTGACTTCACGGGCGCCAGGGGGCTGGAAGACCTGGAGATGGACGACGTGGACATGGACCGCGTCACGGGCCTGGATGGCGAGGAGGCCCCGCCGCCGCCGCCCCCGCCGGTGCAGGGCATCACGGCCTTCACGCGCGAGCAGCGGGAGAAGGCCCTGGGCCAGGCACACATGGGCGGAGGCGCCATGGACGGCGCCGGCGCCGCGCACCCGGACGAGCTGCCCCCGTTCCGTCCGCAGGATCCGCCGGGCTCGCTCTTCTTCCGGGCGCTCAAGCGCGTGGGCGCGCCCCCGCTCTGGGTGCTGGACGTGCCGGGCCTGCGTCCGCTCCTGCCGCAGCGGCTGCCGCCGGGCAGCTCCCTGGAGACGCTCTACCGCGAGGCGGTGAAGACGCGGCTGGAGAACAAGAAGCCCGCGTCGGACCCCGGCGCGGTGGAGCGCGCGCAGAAGGCGCTGCGCATGGGCGGCAAGGAGGCCAACGTCGCGGCGGTGTACCTGCGCGAGGTGGGCGTGCTGCCCCTGTTCCGCTTCGCCGCGGCGAAGCAGCTCAAGTCGGAGCTGCGCGCCGAGGTGGAGGTGGACGACCTCACGGGCTCCGTGGATCCGCGCACCACCGGGGCGCTCCTGGAGCTGCGCCTGACGCACGAGGTGGTGGAGCACGTGCACGAGGTGCGCCGCCGGCTGGCGGCCGCGCAGCTCTACACGGCGCTGCTGGAGGCGGGCTTCACCCCGGAGAACAACTGGGACGAGGCGCTGGACTCGGCGGACGCGTCGCTGGAGCTGGCGCAGGCGGCCACGGGCGAGGACCGGCAGGCGCTCCTGGAGGGCTTCCAGGTGTTCGCGGCCCTGCCGGAGGAGGCGCGGCTGCGCCGCCTGGCGTACCTGGCGGAGTCCGTGTCGAACCTGGAGCTGCTCAGCCGGCTGCCGGAGGGCATGGAGCCGCAGTGGCTGTCCGGCCCGGAGGTGCGCGAGTGCACGACCGCGAGATGACCTACGTGCAGTCGCTCAAGGCCCAGGACATCCCGGCGAAGGTGCCGGCGCTCGGCAAGGTGGAGCTGGGCGTGCCCGAGGGCGAGGTGCCCGAGGAGAGCGACGAGGACCTGTTCGTGCACGTGCGCTGCGACGTGTGCGGCAAGGAGAAGCTCATCG
>JAFADT010000048.1 GCA_023424585.1 Pseudomonadota bacterium | reverse complement strand
TGAAGCAGCTGCTCGCGCGCCGGGACGCCGCGGTGACGGCGCTCCGCGACGCGGGCGATCCGGAGAGCGCGGACCGCGTCCATCGCGAGTCCGCTGTCACCATCTCCACGGTGCTCACGCGCTACCTCAAGCGCCACCCGGAGACGCTGTCGGCGCTGGTGCGCGACGTGCCCTGCACCTACGACGGCCGCGCGCTGCGCTTCCTGGACGCGGTGGAGGTGGACCTCAAGTACGTCCTGGGCACGGGGGCGAGGTCGGTGGACCTGCTGGAGCAGCTGCGCTCGCTGCTCCCCGACACGCGCGATGGCGGCCGCGACAAGCTCACCGACTTCATCCGCACGCGCGCGGCCCGCATGCCGTGGCGCGAGGCCAGTGAAGTGCTGGGCGAGCGCCTCTTCGCGCTGGCCACGTCGCCGGACGGCCGGAGCAGCATGCGCGGCTTCCTCGCGTGCTACCCCAACGGGCGCAAGGAGCCGGACTGGTGCTCGCGCGCGGGGCTCCTCCTGGCGCGCACGGTGGAGGTGGGCGGGCCGCCCGCGGTGGTGGAGAACCTCTGCGACCTGCTCACGCTCTTCGACGCGCCCCCGGTGGACGGGCTGCGCGGCGCCCTGGGCGCGCTCGTGCAGAGCGACTTCGAGACGGCCGCGGACCTGGGGCACGCGCGCTTCGTGCTCGACCACTGCCAGGCCACGATGCGCAAGAGCGAGCCCGCGCTGGCGCTCACGCTCCTGTGGCTGGAGGAGCGCCTGTTCCGCGCCTCCGTCCGGCGCGGTGTGCCGGAGGCCTTCGAGCGGCGCACCCGCGCTCGCGCGAAGCTGGAGGCGCTGTCCGGCTTCACGCACCTGGTGTGGCTGGCGGAGGAGTGCGCGGAGATGTGGCCGCGCTTCCGCACGCCCTCGCGTCCCGGGCTGGACGGGCTCGTCGCGTGGCGCGCGGAGGTCGCGCGGCGCATGGGCAACAAGCCCGTGCTGCGCAAGGCGGCCATCGAGTTCCTCCTGTGGTGCGCGCCGGACGAGGCCTCGTCGGAGGCGGAGCTGGCCACGCTGTCGCTGGTGCGCACCGCCACGGACCGGCGGCTGGTGCGCCGCATGCTGGAGCACCCGTCCCCCCGGGCCCGCTTCCGCGCCCGCGCGCTCCAGTCCTTCCTCCAGGCCGGAGCGGGGCAGGGCGCCGCTCCCGTCGAGCCCTCCGAACCCGCGACGCTGACCGGCTCCCTGCGCCACCTGCACGCGACGCGCTCGGTGCCGGTGGGCGGCCGCACGTGGCTGCGCGACCGCGACCTGGAGGACCTGCTGGTGGGCGCGGTGGGCCGCGTGGAGGCGGAGGCCGCCCAGCACCACCCCCGGCGCTTCCGCGAGGAGATGCCGGAGCTGATCGCGGGGCTGCTCGAAGGCCTGCGCTCGGAGCTGGAGCGCGTGCAGGCGGACCTGGGGTCGCTGGTGTCATCGCCGCTGTCGCTGTCCATGGCGGTGCACCGCCACGCCGAGCCTCCGCCGGAAGCCGCATCCGAGGTCGCCTTCGTCGTGTCGGTGGAGCGCGAGGGCTTCGCGCGCACCCGCCGCGTCGTCCGCGTGCCGGTGGCCAAGCTGGAGCAGCGCGGGGAGGGGCAGTGGCTGCCCACGCTCCGCCTGGGCCGCGAGCGCCTGGACGCGCTGCTCTCCCGCACCGAGGCCGCCTTCTGCCTCTTCCTGGTGCCCGCCTTCGTGCGCCCGGAGCTGTGGGTGACGCCGGCCCGGCTGGCCCGGGCGTTGATGGAGGCACAGGGCGCCCTGTCCGGCGTGCCCCGCGAGGCCGCGCAGGCCGCGTCCCGGCCCCTGGCCCAGTGGCTGGTATACGACGTGCTGGGCCTGTGGGTGGGCGATGAGCGCCCCGACGTCATCGCCGCCGCCCGCGAGGGCGCCGCCGCCGCGGGCTTCGTGGTGGACGTCACGATCCGCTGACGGCCCGGCGCTCCGGCGCAGCCGGAACGGTCCCGAAATTGTCCGGGAATATCCAGAAGCCCCGGCGTAAAGCCGGGTGAGGGGTGCTGGAACACACCCGGGAGGGGTCCCGGGCACAGGTCCGTCCGTGGGCTGACGGAGATGGCATGCCTCGACAGCCTCCGCGCCTCCTGAGCGCGGTCCACCATCCGTCACCGGTTCCGGGGGGACCGTTTCCTCAATGAATCCGTCGAGCGAGGAGTCCGCCGTGCCGCGTTTCCACTGCGAGGTGAAGTCGGAGCAGAAGGGGGCGCGCGCACGGGCTTCGGACGACCGGCCGGGGACGTTCGTGGACGGAGTCCGGTGGCGCCATTTCCGGGCCCGGGGGCGGGGTGGCTCGGCGGTGGCGTACGCGCCCGCGCTCCACGACGCGCGAGACGAGGCCGTGACAGCCGAGCCGCTGGACCGCGACGAGGCCCCTCCCGCGCTCCGGATGCAGGTGGCGCCGGGGGCCGTGGAGGCGCTCCCGGAGCCGATGCGGGCGACCTTCGGAGACCTGATCGCCACCTCCTCCGCGGCGCGGGACAGCTTCGAGCGCATGGCGCGCGCGGCGGCGTCCAACGCCACGGTGTTGCTGGAAGGGGAGACGGGCACCGGCAAGAGCCGCGCGGCGCACGCCATCCACCGCGCCGGGGCCCGTGCGAACGCGCCGTTCCTCGTCGTGGACTGCGGCGCGCTCCCGGCCAACCTCCTGGAGAGCGAGCTGTTCGGCCACGAGAAGGGCGCCTTCACCGGCGCCATCCAGCGCCGCATGGGCGCCTTCGAGGAGGCCGACGGAGGCACCATCTTCCTGGACGAGGTCGGCGAGCTCCCCGCCGAGCTCCAGCCCAAGCTGCTGCGCGTGCTGGAGAACCGGGAGATCCGCCGCCTGGGCACGAACACGCACCAGCCGGTCAACGTGCGCGTCATCGCGGCCACGCACCGGGACCTGCGCGCGGAGGTCCAGGCGGGCCGCTTCCGCGCGGACCTCTACTTCCGCCTCGCGGTGGTGGGCATCCCGCTGCCGTCGCTGCGCCAGCGCACGGAGGACATCCCGCTCATCGTGGAGCGCATTTTGGAGGGGCTGGGGGCCACGCCGGAGCAGCTGGCGAAGCTCACCACGCCGGACTTCCTCGCGCGGCTCCAGAGCGCCCCCTGGCCGGGCAACGTGCGGGAGCTGCGCAACCACCTGGAGCGCTGCCTCGTCTTCCAGCGCGCGCTGCCGCCCCCTGCGCCCGATGCCGTGGGCGCCCAGGCCCCCGTCGCGCCCCGCACGGTGGACGCCTCGCAGACGTACGCGGAGTCGCGCCGCCGCGCGCTGGAGGCCTTCGAGCGGGACTACGTCGAGGCGCTCCTCAAGCTGCACGGAGGCAAGGTGTCCCAGGCCGCCGCCGCCGCGGACATGGACCGCGTCTACCTGTACCGGCTCCTGCGCCGGCACGGGCTCAAGAGCTGACGCGGGCCCTCGCACAAATCCCGCGCGCGACGGGAGCGGGTGGCGGAGAATCCGCCGCATGTCCGCACCCATCCTCGACCTGCACTCGCTCCCGTCGATGCCCGCGACCCTGCTGCGCGCGGCCAATCCCTTCGGGAAGTCCCGGGGCGGCGCCGCGCTGCCGGCCCTGGCGCTGCGGGCGCACGGCTGCCGCGCGTCGCCCGTCCTGCTGGAGCGCTACCGCGCCGCCTGCGGCTTCGACGCCGACGGCTTCCTGCCGCTCCCGTACCCGCAGGTGCTGGCGACGCCGCTGCACCTGGAGCTGCTGGGGCTGCCCGACTTCCCGTACTCCGCGATGGGCATCGTGCACGTGCGCAACCACATCCAGCAGCACCGCCGCGTGCCGGACACCACCGCGCTCACGGTCACCTGCCGCTTCGAGGCCAGGCGCGAAGTGCCCGCCGGCCACGAGTTCGACATCGAGACGCGCGTCGAGTCCCAGGAGACCGGCGAGCTGCTCTGGCAGGCCCTCAGCACCATGCTGCGCCGCCACGCCGCCCGGAGGGAGAAGGACGGCGCGCGCAAGGCCCCGCCGGAGGACCCGCGCTTCGCGTCCAGCCGTCCCGCTTCCTGGAGCATCCCCGCGGACACCGGGCGCCGCTACGCTCAGGCGTCCGGCGACTTCAACCCCATCCACCTCACCGCCCTCACCGCGAAGCCCTTCGGCTTCCCGCGCGCCATCGCGCACGGCATGTGGACGCTCGCGCGCTGCGTGGCGGAGCTGGGCGAGGCGGCCCACGCGGACTTGCTCCACCTGGAGTGCGACTTCAAGAAGCCCCTCCTCCTGCCGTCGCGCGTGACGTTCCAGACGGCGCGCGAGTCCGCGGGCGTGGCGTTCCGGGTGCTGTCGGAGGAGGGGAAGCCGCACCTCGTGGGGCGGCTGGGCTGAGGCGGGCGGGCGACGCGCCGGCGGGCCGGAGAGGGGCCCGCCAGCCGCGTCAGTCACTCAGCTCCGGCAGGTCCGGCAGGCTGTCCGGATCCAACTTCATCAGGGCGCACAGCCGGCTCAGCGTGGGGATGGTGGGGACCATCACCCCTCGCTCGACGCGGGCCAGGACTTCCACGCCCAGTTCCAGATGCTCGGCGACTTCCTCCATGGAGAGCCCCGCCTGCTGCCGCGCTGCCTTCAGCGCGGCGCCAAGCGCTTCGGCCCGCTCTCTCCGACTCTGTGTCATCCCCCGAGCATGGCGCCATCCGGCCCGCACGTCACTTGAATCCCACATGCCCCCAGTGAGGACGGTGGCCCGGCCGGGAGGCGCCTCCCCGGGACGTGAAGTCCCCAACAGCCCTCATCCCCCGAGGCCCGGGCCTCCGCCACGTCTCCCGCCGCCCCCGCGCCCGCTCCTGGCGGACAGGGCCGGGTGGGGTGGCCACGCGTCCCGGGCGTGCGCACGCTGCTCCCAGGAGGGGCCTTGTGCATTGGCGCCGGGCAGGGGCTGTGTTACGCCGCCGCACCCTGCCGTTCATCTTTGGGACCCCAATCGAGGAGAAGTGAATGACCCGTCGTCACGTGCGAGTCGTCGGCGCGATGCTCCAGAACGAGATGGGTCGCTACCTCATCACCCAGCGTCCTCCCACCGCGTCGCTGCCCCTGCTCTGGGAGTTCCCGGGCGGCCGGGTGGAGGAGGGGGAGCAGGACACGGCGGCGCTCGCCCGCGAGCTCCATGAGGAGATGGGCATCCACATCGAGGTGCTCGAGCGGGTCATGCACACCCGCCACGAGTACCCGACCTATGACATCGACTTCCGGGTGTTCCGCTGCCGCCTGAGCCACCCGGACGCGGAGATCCAGCACCTGCGCGTGCACGACCACCGCTGGGTCGCGCTGGAGGAGATGGGCCAGTACCGCTTCCCCGACGCGGACGCGAAGACGCTGGCCCGGCTGCTGGACCTGGACCACTGACCGTGCGGCCCTCCCTGCGCCTCCTCGCCGCCGCGGGCCTCCTGCTGTCCACCGCCTGCTCCGGCTCCCGCCCCACGCCCACGGGCTCCCAGGCCCCGGACGCCGGCATGCCGCAGGTGCCCGCCACCGGCCTGGAGGGGTGCCTGCTCTACGCGGACGGTCGCCAGACGGGCACCGTGCCCCGCCAGGTGCCGGAGCTGTCCGGCCTGGCCGCCAGCCAGCGCCACCCGGGCATCTTCTGGGGCCACAACGACTCCAACAACGCCTTCGAGCTGTTCGCCCTGGACGAGACGGGCGCGGTGAAGGCCACGCTGACGCTCACCGGCGCGGACCCCCGCGACATCGAGGACGTCGCCGTGGGGCCCTGCGCGCCGGGCGACAAGGACAGCTGCGTCTTCCTCGCGGACACCGGCGACAACTTCGAGCGGCGCAAGGAGGTGCGCCTGTTCCGGCTGCCGGAGCCGGCGACCGTCGCCGACGCCACGCTCCCGGTGGAGGCGCTGCCCTTCACCTACGAGGACGGCGCCCACGACGCCGAGTCCCTGATCGTCGATGACCGCTCCGGGCAGGTGGGCATCCTCACCAAGACGCGCGCGTCGCTGGGGGACCTGTACGCCGTGGAGGGGCTGAAGCCCGGGGCCACCGGCAAGGCGCGCAAGCTGGGCACCCTGCGCGTGCCGGACGACGTGGACCGCCTGTCCACCGCCGCCGCCCTGCACCCGTCCGGCCAGCGCCTGCTGGTGCGCACGTACACCCGCGTGTGGGAGCTGCGCCGCCCGGACGCGAAGCGGCTGGAGGACTTCGTCCAGGCCCAGGTGGTGGAGGTGCCGGGCGCCAGCCAGGCCCAGGCGGAGGCCGTGACGTACCTCCAGGATGGCCGCGGCTACCTGTTGGGCAGTGAGTTCGCGGGCGAGCCCCTGGTGCGCGTCGACTGCCGCTGAGCGGACAGTCCCGGCCGGTTTCGTCATCGTCCTGTCACGCCTTGCGGTTGACGGGTTGGCGGTGGTGACCATCTTTGGCCGGCTGAGGGAACCGTCACACGACATGGTGTCGGTGTGTACGGGGGAGGGGGAGGGCGAGCGTGCCGACGATGAAGCCACAGGACCTGCCGCCGGGGATGGGCCCGCGCGGAAAGAAGAGCGACAAGCCAACGCCCACGAAAGGTGGGTTCAAGTTTGGCTCACCACTGGGCTACATCCTCCTGCTCGTCCTGGGGTTCCTGCTGTTCCGGAACGTGTTTCAGGACGCGGGCGTGCGCCGGGTGTCGTACAGCCAACTGCGCGACGCGGTGGAGAACAACCAGTTCAGCCGCGTGCAGATCTCCAACGAGTGGGTGAAGGGCTACCTGAAGGACAACGCCCAGCCGCCCCCGGGCGAGCGCGGCACGCTGCGCAGCGAGCCCAGCGCCCTGCCGTGGATGGCCTACCGCGTCCCCGGTGACGAGGGCCTGGTGCCGCTGCTGGAGCAGAAGGGCATCCAGTTCGAGGCCGTCCCGCAGTCCAGCTTCAGCGAGGTGTTGTGGATCTGGCTCATCCCCATGGGCCTGCTCATCCTCTTCTGGAGCTTCATGATGCGCCGGATGTCCGGCGGCATGGGCCAGGGGCCGCAGAGCGTCATGTCCTTCGGCAAGACGCGCGCGAAGGTGCAGGCGGAGTCCGACACCGGCGTGGGCTTCAAGGACGTGGCCGGCGTGGACGAGGCCGTGGACGAGCTCCGGGAGATCGTCGAGTTCCTCAAGACGCCGGAGAAGTTCCGCCGCCTGGGCGGTCGCATCCCCAAGGGCGTGCTGCTGGTGGGGCCGCCGGGCACGGGCAAGACGCTGCTGGCGCGCGCCGTGGCCGGTGAGGCGGGCGTGCCCTTCTTCAACCTCTCCGGCTCGGAGTTCGTGGAGATGTTCGTGGGCGTCGGCGCGGCCCGCGTCCGCGACCTCTTCGCCCAGGCCACGGCCAAGGCGCCGTGCATCATCTTCATCGACGAACTGGACGCCATCGGCAAGAGCCGCAACTCGGGCGTGGCCGGCGGCCACGACGAGCGCGAGCAGACGCTCAACCAGCTGCTGGCGGAGATGGACGGCTTCGACAGCCGCGCGGGCCTCATCATCCTGGCGGCGACGAACCGCCCGGAGATCCTGGACAGCGCGCTGATGCGCCCGGGTCGCTTCGACCGGCAGGTGCTGGTGGACCGCCCGGACAAGCGCGGCCGCGAGCGCGTGCTCGAGATCCACGCCAAGGGCGTGAAGCTGGCGGCGGACGTGGACCTGAAGCAGATCGCCTCGCGCACGCCGGGCTTCGCCGGCGCGGACCTGGCCAACGTGGTCAACGAGGCGGCGCTGCTCGCCGCGCGCAAGAACCGCGACGCGGTGATGCGGGCGGACTTCGACGAGGCCATCGAGCGCGTGGTGGCGGGCCTGGAGAAGAAGAACCGCCGCATGAACGAGCGCGAGAAGGAGATCGTCGCGCACCACGAGGCTGGCCACGCGGTGGTGGGCTGGATGCTGCCCTACGCGGAGCGGGTGACGAAGGTGTCCATCATCCCGCGCGGCCTGGCGGCCCTGGGCTACACCATGTCGCTGCCTCTGGAGGACCGCTACCTCATGTCCTTCGACGAGCTGCGCGACAAGATGGCCGGCATGATGGGCGGCCGCGCGGCGGAGGAGATCTTCATCGGCGAGGTGTCCACTGGCGCGTCCAACGACATCAAGCAGGCGACGGAGATCGCCAAGATGATGGTCCGCGACTACGGCATGAGCACGCTGGGGCCGGTGGCGCTGAGCGGGGAGCAGGGGCCGGGCTTCCTGCGGTCCGCGGGCCTGCCGGAGTCGCGCAGCTACTCCGAGCAGACGGCGCGGATGATCGACGAGGAGGTCCGAAAGATGGTCTCCGAGGCGCTGGACCGGGCCCGGGCGCTCCTCCACACCCACCGTGAAAAGGTGGAGGCCCTGGCGGCGCGGCTGCTGGCCACGGAGGTCATCGAGGAGGAGGCGATGATCACCATCCTGGGGCCCAAGGTGCAGGCGCAGCGCGGCCTGCTCCACCCGGAGGCGCGCACGGTCATCTCCGCCCACCCCGTGGGGGGGACGGAGACCGAGCCGCCGGTGCCGCCCACGCAGCACTCCGAGGGCAAGCTCGACTCGTAGCGCGTGCCTGCCTGCCCTCCGGGCAGACCGTCGCCCACCGGATTCACCGTCAGCCTGCGGTGGCCGGTGGGCGAAATTACTTTCATGCGACAAGGAGGCGTCGCCGTGGAGAACCGGATCGGAAAGAGCTACGTCGCGCGCAAAGCGTTGTTCGCCAAGGGCCTGAAGGACGGCCGGCTCACGGTGCAGGAGATCGAGGAGGCGCTGCCCGCGGGGACGCTGACGGCCGCCGAGCGGTGGCTCCTCTACTACTCCCTTCGCGCCGCCCAGGTGGAGATCATCGACGAGGTGACCGGGCAGGTGGACCACGGCTTCATGGCGGAGGCTCCGCCCGCGGCCCCGTCCAATCACTAGGCGCGTTGACAGACCCGCCCTCGCGGTTACGTTCGCGCCACTCACGCGGTTCGCTTCTTCCAACCCCTGGCGCAGGTTCGACAATGGACGGCAATCCCCGCAGCGACGAAACCCCGGACACGCAGCCCCCCGCCGACACGGAGGTGGAGGCCGCGAGCTCCGAAACGCAGCCCGAGTCCGCCCAGGACGGCGAGGTGGCGCGGCTCCAGGCGGAGCTGGAGGCGGCGCGCCGCCGGGTGAACGAGCTGGCGCGGGGCCTCCAGGACCTCACCAAGGACCGCGAGGAGTTCAAGCAGCGCATCTCCCGGGAGCGGGAGCGCATGCTCGACGTGGAGCGCGGCAACGTGGCCCGCACGCTGCTGGAGGCCATCGACGAGCTGGACCTGGTGTTGAACGCCAGCCCGCAGGACACGTCCCCGGTGGTGCAGGGCGTGCGGATGATCCGCGACAGCCTGCTGTCCAAGGCCCAGGCCACCGGGATCGAGCGCATCCAGGTGGTGGGGCACCCGTATGATCCGAACGTGGCCGAGGCGGCGGACATGGAGGTGACGCCGGTGGAGGGCGACGACCAGAAGGTGGTCGCCGAGTTCCGCGCGGGCTACCGCCTGAAGGACCGCGTCATCCGCCCCGCCCGGGTGAAGGTGGCCCGGTACGTGGCCCCCGCCCAGGCCTGAGCTCACCCCCTCGCGCCCCCCCCCGTGCGGGGGCGCGGGCGGGG
>JAFADT010000046.1 GCA_023424585.1 Pseudomonadota bacterium | reverse complement strand
CACACGGTGCTGCTCTTCAACGAGGAGGCCGTGCGCGCCTGCGGCCCCATCTGCCAGGACATCTACGGCACCTACCCGGGCGTCCCGGAGGCGCAGTACCCGGCCGCGGCGAAGAAGATCGCCTCGTACCTGCTCAAGCGCTTCGCGGAGATGGGCAACGGCGTCTACCAGGAGTTCAGCGACACGGCGGAGATCTCCGAGCTGGGCCTGGGCGCGCTGGACTACTCGTCGTTCGCGTCGCCCAACGTGATGAAGACGCTGCTGGTGGAGCCGCTGAGCTCCGCGCCGGGGGATGACGGCCGCGTGCTGGACAGCGACGGCGACGGCGTCCCGGACTCGCTGGACAACAGCTTCACGCTGAAGACGAACCCCTTCACCCTCGACAGCGACGGGGACTGCCTGAGCGACGGCTTCGAGTACCGGCGCATGGACCAGGGCTTCAAGCCGGGCAACGACCTGGACGCGCGCGGCTGCGACCCGCAGTCCCCGCTGACGCCCGACTGCGTCTGCCGCGACACGGACGGGGACGGGCTGTCGCAGTTCGCCGAGGACTACCTCAAGACGCGCCAGGGCATCGTGGACAGCGACGGCGACGGCGCGCCGGACGGGCTGGAGGCGAAGTACGGCCTGAACCCGCTCCAGTCCAACGTGGCCGGCCTGGACACCGACGGCGACGGCATCCCGGATGACGAGGAGCTGAAGGCGGGCAGCGACCCCACGCGGCGCGACCGGCTCTTCCACGACAAGTACGGCATCCAGTACGAGGTGAAGAAGGTCGAGGGCGGCAACGACACGGACGGCGTCTGCTACGACTTCACCGTGTCCAACCTGCAGCTGGTGACGCCGCCGGACCGCTCGGGCGTGAAGCAGGGCTACAACCTCTTCAAGGTGTGGTTCGCGGAGGCGCCGGAGAGCGGCGTGGCCACGGACTACGGCGTCTGGCGCACCGCGTGCGCGTGGGCCCAATACGCGCCGCCCAGCGTGCGCGTGCCGCTGGGGCCGGACCTGGCCATGGAGGACGGTGACTTCCGCCGGCCGGATCAACTGGCGGACCCCTGGAGGACCCAGGGCAGTTGCGTCGGCGTGTCGCCGTCGCAGGGAGGCGCGTCGCCGTGAGCCGCGCGGGACGTTGGTGGATCCTCACCCTGGTGGGGCTCGCCGTGGTGGTGGCCTGTACGGATACGTACCTCTACGACCCGCGCCGCGACACGGAGGTGCCCGCGGACCGGGCCGTGTCGCTGGACGGGCGCTTCTGCACCCTGGGCGCGAACGAGGTCATCCGGCCCATCAAGATCATCGTCGCCATGGACGCCAGCCAGTCCATGCGCGTGAGCGACCCGGACGGCACGCGCGCGACGGCGCTGGTGGACCTGATCGAGAACCTCCCGCAGGACGACGAGGTCTCCATCGCGGTGATGCTCTTCGCGGGCAGCACCACGGCGTTCCTCACGCAGAACCCCGGGCCGCCGCTGGAGGACGGCTTCGTGCAGGTGTCGAAGCTGGACGCCACCGCGAAGGCCATCCTCACGGAGAAGCTGCTCACCTTCCGCAACACGGACACGTCGCCGAACCGGGACTCGACGGACTTCGTCAAGCCGCTGTCGGACATCTACTCGCTCATCAACACGGACATCGCGCGGGCGCGGCAGCAGCCCAGCGGAAGTGACGCGCTGGCGCAGGCGCGCTACTCGGTCATCTTCCTGTCGGACGGCAAGCCCACCAACGACCAGGACGACGAGCTCATCCGCGGCGACGCGGTGGTGCGCATCCGCCAGCTGCGCGACCTGGTGGAGGACGTGCGCTTCAACACCGTGCACGTCTTCAACCCCATCCAGCCCGTGCCGTCCGTGTGCGACCTGGTGGCGGAGGACGGCGGCTTCGGCGACGGCGGCTGCCCGCTGCTCATCATCAACCAGAACGCGGACCGCCTGGAGAAGATGGCCACGCTGGGCGGCGGCAACTTCCGCGACTTCCGCAACAACGAGCCCATCAACTTCCTCAACTTCCAGTTCGGCCAGGTGCGCCGCGCCTTCGTCGTGAAGGAGTTCGTGGCCTCCAACTTCTCCGCGCCGCCGGGCAGCCCGCTGGACGAGGCGGACACCGACGGCGACGGCCTCACCGACGCGCGCGAGTACGAGCTGGGCACGAACCCCAACCTGCGCGACACGGACGGCGACGGCTTCAGCGACGGCGTGGAGGTGTACTTCCGCGACCGCGGCGTGGACTTCAATCCCACCCAGGTGGCGCTGCCGGACGGCGGCGGCCTGGACAAGGGCTGTCCGCCCGCGCTGCGCGGCGTGGACACCGACTGCGACGGCCTCCTGGACTGCGACGAGCAGTTCATCGGCACCAACGCCACGCTCCAGGACAGCGACGGCGACGGCATCCCGGACGGCATGGAGTGGCGCGGCGGCACCCAGGGCTCCAGCAAGGACCTGGACGAGGACCCGGACACGGACGGCCTCACCAACCGCAGCGAGCTGCGCATGCACATGCGGCCCCTCCAGGTGGACACCGCGAACCTGGCCTCGGACGCGTACCGCTACAGCCTGGAGGCGGACGGCCCGGTGGATGCGGACGGCCGCCAGTGCTACCGCTTCCGCGTGGACAACGTGCTGCTGGCGCCCACCGTCGCGATGATCGCCGACGGCGGCGTGGACGGGGGCGTGGACGCCGGCACCGTGCAGCGCGGCGCGGGCTACAACGACATCTACCTCTCCGTGTCCATGCTGCCCGCGGACGACCCCACCGCGCGCACGCTGGTGCGCACCTTCCGCGTGGACTCCGTGCGCTACCCGGTGGGCGGCATCAAGTCGCCGCCGGACGGCGTCGTCCGCGTGAACCCCGAGGACTTCGTGGACGGCTGCCCCGGCGTCGCCCCGACCCTCTCGCCCGTCCCCTGATGCCTCCTCACGAGTCCCCCATGCGCCTCCGCACCCGACTGCTCCCGCTCGCGCTCCTGCTCCTGGCCGCCTGTTCCTCCGGCGGGGACGACACGCCGGACGCCGGCACGGCCGTGGTGGAGGACCTCTGCAACAGCCGCGAGGAGGCCCTGTCCAACGCGGACTGCGAGCTGAAGCCCGGCGTGCCGCTGGAGCGCTTCCTGGCGCTCACCGGCGACGTGAAGGCCGGGGACGAGGACTGGTACAGCATCCGCGTCCCGGCCTCCGCCAACGCGCGCACGCTGGTGCACGTCACCGGCACGTACCTGGCGTCCAGCACGCCGGTGAACCTGTCCGTCACGGTGATGGAGAAGGACAAGAACACGGCGCTGGCGGCGAAGTCGGACCAGCACGGCGCGGGCGCCCCGACGCCGGTGGACCTCATCCTGCCGTACGGCACGCCGGACACGCAGCTCATCGTCGTGGTGCGCGACGCGCCCACGAACCCCGCGCGCCCCAACTACGACGCGCGCAACGCCTACCGCCTCACCGTGGAGCTGCTGGAGAACCCGGACGCGAACGAGCCCAACGACGTCACGCCCACGCCCATCGCGCTGGCGGCGCAGGGGGCCGTGCAGGTGGGCACCGCGAAGGGCTACCTGGCCACGGACAACGACGTGGACCGCTTCAGCTTCCCGCTGCCGGAGGGGAAGGTCGCCTACGTGCGCATCACCGCGCCGGACCAGGGCTTCGTGCCCAACTACCGCCTGTCCTACGAGCTGCTGCGCCCCAACGGCACGGACAAGGAGTCGGAGGGCAGCGTGCTGCCCAAGGTGCACCCGGGCGTGCTGGCCACCGCGCGCAAGGTGAAGCTGCCGGGCACCTGGACCCTGGTGGTGAAGGGCTACCGGGGGGCCAATGATCCCGTGCCCGCGGGCGACCTGCGCCAGCCCTACGAGGTGGAGGTGCGCGTGGTGGACGAGGCGGACCCCAATGATCAGTCCGGGGACAACGACGCCTACGCCCGGGCGTTCGCGCGCAGCCTGGTGGGCTCGCCGGGGACGTCCACGGCCTTCACCGGCCGCCTGGGCTACGTGTCCGACCGCGACTGGTACGCGCTGACGCTGCCCGTGTACGCGAAGCCCAGCGTGCTGCGCTACCGGCTGGTGGAGGTGCCCACGACGACCCGCTTCGACCCGCTGCCCCTGCCCCTGGGGCAGCTGGCGGACCGGCAGGTGCTGGTGTTCACCACGGTGAGCACGTCCGTCACCGCGGAGCAGCGCGCCACCTGCACCAGCGACGCCACGGTGTGCCCGCGCGACGTGCGCGAGTTCCCCGACGCGCCGGGGCTGGTGCAGGCGTACTGCAACAACGCGGAGGCCGTGCTCTGCATCCAGTCGCTGCGCGAGGAGGCGGACCCCGCGCGCTTCCCCAACCTGAGCAACTTCCAGGGCGCGCTGCCGGTGCCGGCGCACGCCGCGACGGTGACGTACCACTTCGTGGTGCAGGACGACGGCAACAACTGGGCGGATGACCGCGACTACCGGCTGGAGGTGTCCTGGGACGACGACGACGCGGAGGAGGTCGCCGCCTACAGCGGGGGCGTGGAGCAGCCGCGCGCCAAGACGCTCGGCGGCGTGGGCACGGGCGACCTGCCGGCGCCGGGCAACGCCACCTTCGAGGCGAAGGGCCAGCTGTCCTACGGCCACGGCCGGCTGCGCGGCAACGACCGCGCCACGGGCCTGGGCGTGCGCGGCCCCACGGACTACGACGCGGTGCCCTCCGACACGGACACCTTCCAGTACCAGCTGCCCTCGCTGAGCGCGCCGGAGGACGCGGCGTGGCTGGTGCAGTGGGAGGTGGACAACCTGCCCGACGGCGGCACGCCGCACGGGCTGGCGCTGGACCTGACCTTCTGCGACGGCACCTCCACGGACGGCGGCACCGGCCCCTGCGCGCCGGTGACGACCACCAGCACGGGCGGCGCGCTGACGCTGGCGTACAGCGCCTCGGTGATGCGCGCGTGGCACACCTCCGCGAGCGCGCCGCTCAGCAGCTACCAGGCGCTGTACCAGCTGGAGAAGACGGCCACCACCACGCGCGTCACGGTGGCGCCCTACGCGTGCTCCTGCCTGGAGCGGCGCTTCATCCAGGGCGGCACGCTCAAGGTGGCGGTGAGCGCCACCGAGCGCACGGACTACACCCCGGTGGGCTACACGCTGCGCACCGCCTACGGCGACTACCCGCGCAGCTACACGGCGGCGGATGGAGGCGCGCCCACGTCGTGCCCGGCGCCCGCGCAGGATGGCGGCACGTGGGTGGGCGGTTGCCAGTTCACCCGGTAGCCGCGCCGGGCGGGCGGCGGGGCGCCCCCCCACCCCCCCCACCCGGGGCGCCCCC
>JAFADT010000023.1 GCA_023424585.1 Pseudomonadota bacterium | reverse complement strand
AGCAGTACCTCCAGGAAATGGCGGACCAGCGGCGCAAGCCTTCGGGGCTGTCCTTCGCCACGAAGGCGGAGGCGGAGGCGTGGATGAACCAGCAGCCCACGCCTCCCCAGCAGGTGGTCATCGACATCGCGGGGGCGCCGTATCTGGCGGCCTACCACCACCGCATCGACTACCGCGTCCTCTATCCCCTGCCCGCCCCCACGCCCTCGCCACCGGAGACGTGAGGACGGAAGGGCGGTGACTACAGCCGGAACTGCACGCGCACGCCCGGCTGGATCCAGACGTGGATCTGCTTCTCGTCGCTGGTGAGCTCGTCGCTCGTTTCGAGGTCGGCGACGCGGACCGCGCCCTCGGAGTACTGCCCCACGGACGCGGAGATGTAGGGCCCCACCGCGATGGAGCGGGTGAGCTGGAGATCCACGCCGAAGTGGGCGTGGATCAGGTCATAGCCCTCCAGCTTCAGCCAGTTGTTCGAGGAGCTGCCGCCCACGTCCAGCTTCGCGACCTCGTAGCCCAAGCCCACGCCCACCCAGGGCGCGATGAAGGAGTCCGGGAGGAAGTGGTAGTCCAGGTCGACGCCGACGCGCAGGACCTGGCTCTTGCAGTCCACGACGTCCGAGCACAGGTCGCCGGGCCCGGAGCCGAAGCCGTACTGGAAGTAGGCGCCCAGCGAGAGCCGCCGGCTGAAGAACCACGAGACGTCCACCTGCGGAGCCACGGTGGTGCCAAAGGTGTCGCGCAGCGACTGGTCCGTGAAGGCATCTCCCACGGGAATGCCCATGGCGCCGCGTACCCCCAGCGCGAGCCCGGACTTCTTGGGCTCCTGGGCCGCCGCCGGCAGTGCGCCCAGGAAGGAGGTCAGCGCCAGCGATGCGATGATGTGTCGAGCAGTCATGTCGTCCACGGAGTTGGGGCCGTCATCCGACGGCGTTGGGTGTTGGCGGCGGCACGCTCTGCAAGCCCGCGGCCAGGGCTTCCCTGGCGTGGACGCCCCGGGCTTCGAGTACGGCGGGGCGCGGGAATGCCCCTGAAGCGCGACAGGAATGTCAGCTTTCCTGCTCAGTCACCGGTGGCGCGCGCCGTGGGAGGGTCGCCGACCCCGCCATGACCTCCGCCCTCCTGACCGGAGACTCCGACGTCATCCGCTGGCTGCGCTCCGAACGCGAGGCCCGTGGGGCTGGCGCGCATCGAGCTGTCCGCGTCGTTGAAGTATCGGGGCCGGGTCCTGGATGACACGTTGTTCTTCACGGCGCCGGACGGAGCGCTGACGTTCGGTTCGCTGCCAGAGGCGCCGCCCCCGGGCTGGGGGACATCGCGCTGTCCATCGTCTGCGACGCGCACGCGCCGCCGCGCATCCAGTTGGCGGACGCGGTCACGCGGGAGCAGGACGCGAAGGAGCAGGCCCGAGCAGAGGCCCACTTCGACTCCCGGCGCTACGGACGCGCGCTGGCGCAGCGGGTGGCGGAGCTGCTGGACGCGGGGGCGGACCTGTCCATCACCGTCGACCCGCGCGACGGCGTGTCCCGCGCGCCCTGGAGGTCCGGGGATGGCACATACGCGCACGGGCTCCAGTCCAGCCAGGGGGACTCGCGGCCGAAGCGGACCTTCGCGTCACGGGAGGAGCTCATCCGCTGGCTGGCGGAGCAGAGCGACGAGTCCCTGGCGAAGGAGGGGCACCCGGACGACCCGCGCATGTGGGGGGCGCGACGTTCAACCGCGCGTTCTTCGCGCGGAAGACGGGCCAGCGGTATCAGGTAGGTATTTCTCTCAAGGACGCTTGAGGTAGGCTGGGCTTTCCCTTCCCCAACCGCCGCATCCAGGTTTCCCAGGCCCGTGGACTCCCTTGCGTGTCACCCCTATCTGTTAGGTTTGAAGGATGGAGGTGACCCGTGATGTCGCTGTCCACTTCGGTCATTCCCCTGGTGCTGGCAGCCCTGCTGAGCACCACGGCGGTGGCGCAGTCCCACAGTCCCGTGGCCCGGGAGCGCAAGGCCCGGCAGCTCACGTTGCGCGCGGAGGAGCCTCCGGTGCTGCATCCCCTGCATGTCGCCGCCCATGAAGTGACCACCGTCACCTTCGACTCGCCCATCGTTCCGGAGTCCGTGGACCGGCGCGTGCTCGCGCCCTTCTTCTCCCGCGTGGCGGTGCATGAGGACGTGCTCGTCCTCAAGGCGTCCATGGACCTCCCGGCGGGCAGGGCGCCCGTGCTCACCGTGCGCTTCGCGGGAGCCGGTGCTCCGGCGCGGGTCGGGTTCGTGCTCACGACCGTGGAGGCGGAGGTGGACTCGCAGGTGGAGGTGCTGCGGCAGGGGCGCACCGCGGAGGAGCTGGGAAAGGAGCTCGCGGACCTGCGGGCCCGGTGCGCGGTCACCGAGGCAGGGCTCGCGACGCTGCGCGCGCAGTGCGCGCTCACGGGCCTGGGCGGCGCGGTGTTGACGGGGGCCATCACCCGGAAAGGCGTCGCGGTGGACTACCTCCGGGAGCCGTCCGTGAGGCTGGGGATCATCGCCGAAGGGACCCACGTGCTCTACCGCGCCGAGAGCACCCGCGCGCTCGCGACCTCGTTGCGGAATCCCGTCGGGGCAGCGCCCTGGACCCCAGGCTTTGCTCGCATCACACCGCGGGGACCTGACGCGGATGGCCTGCCCGCCCGTGAGCTTCCCCTGCTCATGCAGGTGCGACAGCTGGCACCTGGGGAGCGCGCCACCGTGGTGGTGGAGTGGAACACCCTCCCGGGCCTGCCTCCGGGCACGCACTTCACCCTGGAGCTCTTGGATGTGAAGGGCGAACGCGGCCTCCGCTGGGAGCAGGTGGCGCCATGAGTCCGCGCGCGGCAATGCCTGGCGACCCGGTCGGGGCTGAGCATCCCGCCTCCACGAAGCCCGCCCAGAAGGCTGTCGGCGCAGCCCTGCCTTCCATGCAGCTGAGGGTGGATGCGCTTCCTGCTGGCACCCTTATCGGATCCTGGCGCGTCGTCCGACGACTGGCGTCAGGTGGCTATGGCACGGTCTACGTCGTTCAGGCGAAACGCCGTCCTCGTGGCAGGCGGTACGCCTTGAAGCTGGCTCGCCAACCCGACAGCCCCTGGTTCTCACGCGAAGCGGAGGTGCTGGCCCGCCTGCGGCATCCGGGAGTCCCTCGCCTGGTGGATGCCGGCGCGTGGCGGGCGGGCACCGGGAGCCATCCCTTCCTGGTCATGGAGTACGTCGACGGGGAGTCGCTGTATGAGTGGGCCCGCGCTCGCAACCCCGCGGCTCGGGAAGTGGGCGCACTGCTCGCCCAGGCCGCGGAGGTCCTGAGCTTCGCGCACCGGCGCGGCGTCCTGCACCGCGACTTCAAGGGAGACAACCTCCGCGTCCAGCCGGGTGGACGGCTGACCCTGCTGGATTGGGGCGCGGGCTGGCATCCGGAAGCGACCCCCCTGACTGGAGCGGGCCAGCTTCCTCCCGGCACGGCGCACTATTTGAGCCCGCAGCTCCACCGCTGGCGGCTGGCAATGCCCGCGCGGGACTGTCCTCGCTACGGCGTAGCGGATGAGTTGTACGCCGTGGGCGTCACCTTCTATCGGCTGCTGACCGACACCTATCCAGCGCTTCCGCTGGATGGGGAGGGCCCCGTGCGCGCAAGGCCCCAGCCGCATGTGCCGGAAGCCCTGGCTTCCCTCGTCACGCGGCTGCTCGCCTTCGCGCCGGAAGCGCGGCCTTCGAGCGCCTCCTCGCTGGCCTCCGACCTGCATCAGGCCCTGGCGCATGCGGAGACCTCCTGGGACCTGCCCCTGTTCGACTGGGCCACACCGCCCTCCCCTTCTTCACGCACGACCCAGGAGGCGCCTGGGCTGGCGGGCCCCGTGGCTCCGGGACATGAGGTGCCGCTCCAGCACGCACGCCTCCAGCGCCTGGACCGGCTCCAACGCCTTCGAGAGGCGCGTGAGCTGCGCCGCCGGGCCCCCGGCCACGTCGCCCGCATGGAAGCCCAAGCCATCCTCGCCGCGAGCGCGGTGCGCCGCCGTCAAACCCAATGGGTCCACTGGCGCTGGGGGACTCTGGGAGTCCCATGCGTGCTGGCCATGGCGTGGTGGGTCTGGAGTCTGGGGGCCTTCTCCGGGGCCGGCGCCGATGCGCCAGCACGTTCCCCTCCGCCTCCCGTGGCGCGGGGGCCCAGGCCCGACCAAGCTGCCGCGTCCGAAGCGGCCTCTCCTTCCCCTGCGCCGCTTCCGTTGGAGAAGGAAGCCATGAGCATTCCCTTGAAGCAGGACCGCCCGGTCCATGGCCGTTCGCTGGCGCGAGGCTGCACGCTCGCCCTCGGAGCGGCATCCACTTTCATCGCCTGCGCGGGCGCGCAGGTCACGCCCAAGCCCCAGCGATGTCCCCCGGAAGCCCTGGAGGCGATCAAGACGCTGGACCTGTGGCGGGATGGAAAGGCAGACATCACGCTCGACATCCGCTACCCCTTCCGCCCGGATGCGCCCCTGGTCTCCGTGAGCGACGGAGACATCGTCAGCGTCCAGCAGGAACGACACGGCCGGCTGCCGGCGGGCACCCTTCTGTACGGGCGACTGTGGACGCGAGGAGAGCACGTGGTGGGCCGCTACACCCGGGCTGAGACGCCTGACGGCCACACCTACCCGGTCTGCTTCGTCCTCGGGAACAGCGACGGCTGGTGGCCGAAGGACCCGAGCTCCAAGCCCGGCGCCCCCCTGCTGCCCCGGACCGTGGGCTACACCGTGGTGGACGCGTTCCCGTAAGACGCGGCGTTTCCAGGTCGCGGTTCACCCGCCGCAGGCGCACGGCCAGCCCCGTGCGCCTGTGGCACGAGCGCGGCTGTCCTCCGCGATGCAGGAGTCGAACCCACGGCCCCTGGCGCCGGAGGCCCGGGGCCGGGCTCAAGAAAACGCGCGCCGGGCGCGTGGGAACGACCCGACTTTCGGGGTCATTTCGTATCTCCTTTCCAGATGGGGCCCGGCCGGGCACCTCCATGAGACACGGAGCCCTCCGCGTGCTGCCAGGAACAGAACGGTCCGTCTTGGAGGCCTTCCGCCGGGGCGACACCGCCGTGCTCACCCAGGTCTACCGCACCTACTCGCCCGAGGTGCTGCGCTACCTGTCCCGGCGCTTCTCCGTCCACTCGGAGACCGGCACGCGCTCCGTCGCGCTCTCGCCCCTGGACCTGGACGCCGCCCATCAGGAGACCTTCGTGCGGGCCTTCCGCCCCCACATGCGCCAGGCCTACGACGGCGTGCGCCCCTACCTGGGCTTCCTCCTCACCGTCGCCCGCTCCACCGCCATTGACTTGATGCGCGCCTCCGGCCGCGTGGCCCGCGAGGCCATCCCGCTGGAGGAGGCGCCGGAGCTCACGCACGCCTCCACCGAGGCCAGGAGCCCGGAGGAAGAGGCCCTGGGCGCCGAGGTCCGCACGCTCGTGCGCCGCTTCCTGGAGGGCCTGCCCGCCGAAGGACGCGCCCTCGCGCAGCTGCGCTTCATGGAGGGCCTGTCCCAGGAGTCCGCCGCCGACCAGCTGAAGCTCACCCGCGGAGAGGTGCGGGTGCGCGAACGCCGCCTGCGGTTGCAGTTCACCGAACACCTGAAGGACTCGGGGTGGCTGGACGGCGACGACGTCCCGGGACGCCTGCAGCTGGGCGCCCTGCTGGCCACCCTGGCCCTGCTGTGCGCCATCCCATTCGGGGGCCTCCCATGAAGTGGTACGAACGCCATGTGGACGCGTCACTGACGCGCTGGTCGCTGGGGGAGCTGTCTCCCTCCGAGTCCTCGCGGCTCCTGCGCCACGCCCACGCCTGCGCCCGCTGCGGCGCCCGCTACGACAAGTGGGCCCGCGCCCACCGCGTCCTCGAGTCCGGCCAGACGGACCTCCCCACCGACCTGGAGCTGGAGACGCTCACCGCCGCGGGCATGGAGGCCGCCCTCGACGCCGCCGCGCCCCCGGACGCCGCCCCGGCCCGGTGGCCCACGCTGGCGGTGCTCGGCGCCACGCTCGCGGCCCTCTTCCTCGCCGTGGTGGTGACGCCCACCTCCGTGGAGCCCACCGCCCCCGCCGACCCCGAGTGGAGCCCGCGGGGGGCCGTGCAGGACCCGACCCCGCCCACCGCGCCGCTGGCCCAGCC
>JAFADT010000958.1 GCA_023424585.1 Pseudomonadota bacterium | reverse complement strand
GACCTGGGCACGGGCGCGACCAACGTGGCGGAGTACGTGAAGGCGCGCGTGGAGCAGGTCGTCACGGGCACGCTGCCCTCGCCGCTGGTGTTCCCGCTGTCGCCCGCGTCCACGGACACGGTGCGTTCGGTGCCGGGCCTGTATCCGACCACGGTCATCAAGTGGATGGACCCGCTGGGCTTCAGCAAGGGCGCGCCGCGCTTTGGCGCGAACGTGGACTACATCGCCTTCTTCGGGGACGGCTGGTCGCAGGACGGCCGCGCGCCGCAGTACCGCGGGCAGGCCTCGGCCGGCTGGATGTGGATCAACCACGAGTACATCTCCGGCACGAAGCCGCGCGTGGGCACGGCGCCCATCGGGCAGCACCTGGACTTCGCGCGCTTCCTGCGCAACACGGGCGCGCTCTCCAACACGGTGACGGACGGCACGTCGTGGCAGGCGGACGCGCTGGTCTCCTACAACCGCGAATGGAAGAAGCAGGTGGGCGGCACCTGGATGCGCGTGGTGCAGGACCCCGCGACGGGCGGCTGGGCAGTGGACCGCAACGCGGCCAACGTGCGCTACGACGCCACCAGCGCCACCCTGGCGAAGGTGGTGGGCGTGACGCTCTCCGGCGAGGAGCACGATGACGCCGGCGAGGCGCTCGCGGCGGGCGTGGTGGCTGGCACGCACTCCAACTGCTCCGGCGGCCAGACGCCTTGGGGCACGGTCATCGTCGGCGAGGAGAACGTCCAGGGCGTCTACGGCGACCCGGAGGCCGCGCTGTGGACGGGGAAGAACGACTGGATCCCGGCGGCCCCGGGCTTCGCGCCGGGCGCTCCGCTCGCGCCTGACTTCTCGGCGCCGGCGGACGGCGACATGATCAGCGGGGACCGCAACTCCACGCACCTGAAGGACGGCTATGGCTACCTGACGGAGGTGGATCCGGGGCAGCCGGCGGACCTCTGGTACGGCAAGGACGCGGAGAAGCCGGGCGCGGGCCACCGCAAGCTGGGCGTGATGGGCCGCGCGCACTGGGAGAACGCCACCTTCGTGGTGGACGCGGACTGGAAGCTGCTCGCGAACCAGCCCATCGTCATCTACGGCGGTGACGACCGGCGCGGCGGGCGCGTCTTCAAGTTCGTGTCGTCGGGCAGGTACACGCCCGGGATGACCCAGGCGCAGGTGCGCGCGCTGCTGGACGCGGGCACGCTCTACGTGGCGCACTTCGCGGGCCTGGACAACGCGACGGGCGACACGCTGGTGGGCGGGGGGGGGCCCACGGACGCGGCGCCGGGCCACGGCCGGTGGATCCATCTGGGCCTGGACAGCACGGACCTGGCGCCGAACGGCGAGGCCTTCGGGAAGCCGACGCTCCAGGTGGGCGCGGCGCTGCGCGACGTGAACCACAACGCGATGGGCGGCTTCGTCAACGACGACCAGGTGCGCAAGCTGCTGTGGACGGCGGCGAACAAGGTGGGCGTGATGGAGCTCAACCGCCCCGAGGACACGGAGTGGAACCCGAAGGACCCCAGCGGCACGCCGCTGCTCTACGTGGCCTTCACCGAGCACGGCGACCCCACCGCGCTGGATCAGGACGGCCGGGTGGCCACCGCCGAGCTGAAGGACGGCGCGTGGGTGAAGAAGGAGCGCGGCGCGCAGGACAACCGCGCGGTGGACAAGGTGGGCTCGATCTTCGCCATCCGCGAGGCGGATCCGGCGTCGCCCGCGGGCTCGAAGACGTTCGACTTCTTCCGCGTGTGGAAGGGCGAGGCGGCGGCCACCAGCGCGGCGCCGGAGTTCGCGGCGGCCAAGCCGGACAACCTGGTCATCGACCGCGAGGGCGGCGTGTGGTTCGGCACGGACGGCAACTTCGGGGTCAACAAGGTCGCGGACGGCGTCTTCTACCTGGACCAGGCGCCCTCGCACCGCCAGAGCCCGTACTTCCGCAAGGCGTTCCGCGTGCTGTCCATGCCGAGCGACGCGGAGGCCACGGGGCCGGCGTTCAACGCGGATATGACCAGCCTGTTCGTCAGCGTCCAGCACCCGGGCGAGGACAGCTTCAGCGTCTGGCCGTAGTGGTCCACGGAGACGGAGCCTTGCGCATGCGTTCATCCGTGCTCGATGGGGTGCGAGGCCCCGTCTTCATCGTCCTGACGTTGGGGGCCTTCGCCGCGGCGGCGGGCGTGTGGCGGTGGCGCGCGCCCGCCGTGGGGGAGCCGCCGTTTGATCCGCTGGCGCAGGCCCTGGCGGCGGGCAGTCGGGTGGCCAACCGCGAGGCCCCGGTTCCGTCCATGTGCTACACGAAGACGGCTGGGGTCTCGAACCCGTGCTGGACGTGTCACACGGGCGGCGTGGGCAACAACGTGATGGCGGACGACTCGCTCCAGGCGGAGTACGCCTTCAGCGACGTGGGCCTGACGAACCACTGGACGAACCTCTTCACGGACCGGACGCGCGCGATGGCGTCCATCTCCGATGACGAGGTGCTCGAGTACATCCGCGAGGACAACTACACGCCGCTGCGCGCCGCGCTCAGGGGGCGCGGCGGGGGCTACAAGGGCTGGGTTCCGGACCTGGACCTGGCGCGGGGCTTCGACGCGGAGGGCTTCGCGCGGGACGGCAGCGGCTGGAGGGCCGTGCGCTACAAGCCGTTCCTGGGCACCTTCTGGCCCACGAACGGCAGCACGGACGACGTGTACATCCGGCTCCCGGACGCCTTCCGGAAGGACGCGAGCGGCCGGCCATCGCGCGAGGTGTATCGCTTCAACCTCGCGGTGCTGGAGGCCGCGATGACGGTGGAGCCGGGCCTGCTGGACGTGACGGCCGCGAGCCGCCGCGTGGAGCCGGTGGACGAGCACGTGGGGGGCCTGGACCTGGACGGTGACGGAGCCCTGTCCGCGAGCGTGGAGCGCGTGAGCGGGTTGCCCGCGCACTACGCGGGGGGCGCGGCGGACGTGCGGGTGCGGCGCTACACGTATCCGAGGGGCACGGAGTTCCTGCACACGGTGCGCTACGTGGATCCGGACGCGCCCGCGCTGCTGTCCACGCGGATGAAGGAGCTGCGTTATTCGCGCAAGGACGAGGAGCCGGCGGACGACCGGGTGCGGAACTTCTACGCGGAGGAGCAGGAGAAGAAGGTCCGCGGCCGGCTGCCCGCGTTCCCTGGCACGCCGGAGCTGGGGTTGATCAACGAGTTCGGCTGGCGCCTTCAGGGCTTCATCGAGGACGCGAAGGGGCGGCTGCGCCTCCAGACGCTGGAGGAGCACGTCTACTGCATGGGCTGCCACACGAACCTGGGCGTGACGGTGGACCAGACCTTCGCGTTCCCGCGCAAGGTGCCAGGGCGTGAGGGCTGGAGGCCGCAGGACCTGCGGGGCTTGCCGGACGTGCCGCAGGCGGGGCACACCGCGCCGGAGACGGCGACGTACTTCGAGCGCGTGCAGGGCGGCGATGAGTTCCGCGCGAACCAGGAGCTGCTCGAGCGATTCTTTCCGCGCGGCGTGCTGGACCTGCCAGCCGTGCGGCGAGCGGCGCCTGGTGGAGACCGCGACCTCGCGTGGCTCGTGACGCCATCGCGGGAGCGCGCGCTTCAGCTCAACAAGGCCTATCAGGCGCTGGTCCGGGAGCAGGCGTTCGCGCTGGGACGGGACACGCTGCTGGCGCCGCCCGCGAACGTGCACCGCGCCGTGGAGAACGGCTCGACCGAGTTGGAGGCCACCGGCCGTCTCTACACGGACGGACGGCTGCACCTCCGCTGGGAGTAGGGCGCGAAACAGGTGTCCGGGCCGGGCAGCGCAGGCACCGTCCACCCGGTGCGTCAGGACCTGTCCGACAGTCCGACAGGTTCGCGGCGTGCGCCGCTGCCGGGGAGACCTCGCGGGGATGCGGCCCGAGTCCCGCGGCCCGTGGCGTGCGCCGCTGCCGGGGAGACCTCGCCGGGATGCGGCCCGGGCCCCGCGGTGTGTGGGCTCGCCGCCCTGGGCGAGCCCCGCGGACGACCGTGCCTCGCCCGTGAGGTGAGGCGCGGTCCGACTACTTCACCGCGCCAGGCTGGAACAGGAACGTGCTGGTGTGCGTCTGCGCGGAGACGGCCTTCACGCGCTTGCGCAGGGACGCGGCGACGGAGGACAGCTCGGCGGGGTGGGGCTGGGCGGACAGGCCGTGGTGGTCCACCGCCGCGAGGCTCAGCGTCACCGGCACCGTGTCTCCCGCCGCCGTGACGCCGCCACGCCGCAGGTCCTCCGGACCGTAGAGCGGCACCTTCTCCGCGTCGAAGCGCTGGCAGAGCGTGCGCAGCACCTCCGGCGCCACCGTGTCCGGACACACGAGCACGAAGTCGTCGCCGCCCACGTGGCCCAGGTTCGAGCCCTCCGGCAGCAGGTGCAGGCACTCCGACAGGAGGCTCGCCGTGTGGCGGATCACCCGGTCGCCCTGGAGGAACCCGTAGCGGTCGTTGTACGCCTCGAAGTGATCCAGATCCGCGTAGATGATGGTGAACGCGCGGCCCTGGAGCGCGGAGCGGATCCACCGCTCAATCATCCGGCTTCCGGGCAGGTCCGTGAGCGGATGCGCGCCCGTCGCCGCGTGCTGCTCCAGGTCCGAGGCCCGCGCGATGAGCTGCTTCATCGTCACCGTGCCCAGGAAGTGGCCCTGCGCGTCCGTCACCACCACCGGGTCGTAGACGGACTCGGGCGGCCGGCGCATCGCCATGCGCGCCAGCGCAGTGATGGCCGTCGCGTCCTCCACGACCATCGGCGCCTCGCGCGGCCCCTCCGGCAGCGCGGACACCGCGGTGGCGTCGGCGCCCCCGAGCCGCGCGTAGAAGCTCCGCCGCGTCACCACCGCCTGCGGCTGCTCCCCGTCCAGCAGCACGACGTGGTCCTCGCCCGGCGTGCGACGGAAGAGGCGGTCCAGCTCCACCGCCTGCGCCGTCACCGGCGCGCACGGCGGACGGATGATCATGCTGCCCACCGTCTCGTCATCCTCGTGCTCGCGGTGGTGCAGGGCGCGGATGGCCTCGCGGCAGCGCTCCGCGAAGTCCGCGCCCGGCCGCTGCGGCGAGCTCACGGGCCGCGCCAGCAGGTAGCCCTGGGCGTGCCGGATGCCCAGGCGCAGGAGCACCGCCAGCTCGTTCCACGTCTCCACGCCCTCGGCGATGAGGATGGCGTCCACGCGCTGCGCGAACGCCACCAGCGACTTCACCAGGTGCTGCCGGTACGTGTGCAGGTGGATGTCCCGCACCAGCGCCTGGTCCAGCTTGATGAAGTCCGGCGCGCTGTGCACCAGCGTCACCAACCCCGAGTGCCCCGCGCCGAAGTCGTCCAGCGCGATGCCGAAGCCCTGCTCCGCGTACCGCCGCGCGAGCATGCGCAGCTGCTCCGTGTCCTCGAAGGTGCTGCGCTCGGTGATCTCCAGCACCAGCTGCTGCGGGCTCAGGCCGTGCTGACGCAGGAGCTCCAGCGTGGACGCGCCGCCAAAGCGCTCGTCGCTCAGCACGTCCGGGCTGACGTTGAAGAAGAAGGGGCCGCGCCGCTGCGCCTCCGGCAGCGTGGCGATGCGGCGCACCGC